>CAZAET010000054.1:0-5983 GCA_964484215.1 uncultured Candidatus Planktophila sp.
CGTAGTACTTGCATTTAAATCGCTCTAATCTAGAGCCATGGCAACACCGATCAACTCACTTGATCCTGAATCACGCATAGCCACACTTCTCGATGGCGGCAGCTACGAACTTCTGATACCTCGCACTGATTGCGGAATGGTTGCAGCCACTGGTCTGGTTAAGGGAAATAAAGTTGTTGTCTTTGCATCCGATCCAACAATTAAAGGTGGCGCACTCGGTATCGAGGGATCACAAGTAATTGTTCAGGCATATCGCGCAGCAATGGGTGGACAAATTCCTGTCATCGGAATCTGGCATTCAGGCGGTGCGCGTTTAAGCGATGGCGTTGCATCCCTCAATGCATTCGGTGAAGTCTTTCAAGCGATGGTCACAGCAAGTGGTCGTATTCCGCAGTTATCTCTCGTGCTTGGACCAACTGCTGGCGGAGGTGCATATGGACCGGCACTTACAGATGTAGTTGTTCTTGCACCCGAAGGTCGCATCTTCGTTACCGGTCCTGATGTCGTGAAATCTGTAACGGGCGATATCGTCGATATGGCTCTGCTCGGTGGACCTGAAGCACACAGTAAGAATTCCGGCGTTGCTCATGTGATTGCACCTTCTGAAGAGGTTGCCTTCCGCGAGATCCAAGATCTTGTCTCACTCTTTGCAAATCAAGGGCTTATGTCGCCACATGTTGAAGATGTGCCCCTTGCTCACCTTGTTCCTGATTCTGCAAAACGAGTTTACGAAGTTCATCCACTAGTTGATGCAATTCTCGATAAAGATGGAGAGAAACTCGAGCTTCTAGATATGTGGGCTGAAAACATGACGACCGTTATTGGTCGCCTTGGCGGTCGCACAGTTGGTGTGATTGCAAATAATCCTCAAGTAATCGGCGGAGTTCTCGATTCGGCAGCTGGTGAAAAGGCTGCGCGCTTTGTGCGCACATGTGATGCATTCGGTATTCCGCTCATTGTCATTGCAGATGTCACCGGCTTCTTACCTGGCATCGGACAAGAGTGGGAAGGCGCTGTACGACGTGGTGCGAAGTTACTGCATGCATTTGCTGAAGCCGTTGTTCCGCGCGTTACCGTTATTACACGTAAGGCTTACGGTGGAGCTTTTGTTGCGATGAACTCAAAATCACTCGGTGCTACACGCGTATTTGCTTGGCCCCAAGCTGAAGTTTCAGTGATGGGCGCAGTAGCTGCTGTACGCGTTCTGCACCGTAGATTGCTGGCAGATCTACCTGCTGATCAGCGCGAAGGTATGGAGCTAGAGCTTGCTGCAGAACATGAAAAAGTTTCTGGTGGTGTTGCTCGTGCAATTGAAATCGGCGCAGTCGATGAAATGATCGAGCCAGATAAGACTCGTAGCGCTATTGCAAAGGTTTTGGCAGAGACAGAATATCGCCGTGGTTCACACGGCAATATTCCGCTATAAATCTTCTACTTAACTGCGAAGGTAACTGAGACTGTTGAAGTCACGGTCTTCTCAATGCTGGAAGTGTCATATGCGCCAGTGTCTTGCGTCATCGTTGAATCCGGTGTTGTCACCTGGAATACACCTGAACGAACTGATTGCACAGAACCTACCTTGCCGCCCACTGCTTTTGTGATTGCTTCAGCGCGGATCTTGGCATCCTTCATCGCTTCTTCAAGTAATTGTGGGCGAAGCTTTGGAAGTGTTGAAAGGTAGTACTGAGGTCCATAATTATTTACAGTGACACCTTGCTGCAAGATGGTTCCGATTCCCTGAGAAAGCTTTGAAACGAGTTCAACATCCTTTGAACGAACAACTACATCGCGTGATGCGCGGTAGTTGAGAATCTTTCCTGTGTTGTTGCCATTAACCCATTGCTCGTTGGCATATGTTGAAACTGATCCCAAAGTAAGCGCGTTCGCAGGAATTCCGCCATCGGTGAGGTACTTGCTCACTGCGGCAACATCGTTACCGACTTTGGTGACAGCTTCTGAAACTGTTGGACGTGTAAGTGAAACGTTCAGTGTCCACACAACATTGTCTGCAGTCGCAGAAGTCTTTGCAGAGCCTGTCACAGTGATTCCATTTGCGTTGCGTGCTGCAAATCCTGCACCAACCTTGACGAGTCCACCGCCTAGTGCAATCGCAAGAATAAGTGCGATTGAAATATAGAGAATCGAACGGCGACGTTCAGTTGAGGTCATAGGTGCTTGAGTTGTCATGTTTGTATTCTATCTCCACTTAGATAGCGCGAAGTCGCGCAACCTCTTGTAAATCCACTCCTCTAAAAGGTTCGAGTGCTACCTCCCACTCGTTTCCAAGAGTTCTCTCGAGATTCTCACGAACTTCTAACTCATCAAAGTGTGCAAGTGCTTTGCGAATCTGATCTTCGCTAATCAGAATTGTTCCTACTTGGTCCACAGTTGCGCGATGGATTCCAAGTTCAGGGGTAAATCTAAAGAGCTCGCCCGCATGTGTACCGAGTTCGCTGACTTCAAATCGTAAGTAATGCCATCCTTTGAGTGCTGTTGCAATCTTGGCAGCTGTTCCAATGGGTGCACGAAATTCGAGTGACGTTCGTACGGTGCCGGGAGTGAGTGGTTGATCGCGCCAGAAGATTTGTTGAGGTGCGCCCAGTAGAGAGTTCAGCCCCCATTCAATATGTTGGCGCAGCGCAGTAGGCGCGGAGTGGATGACAACCAGACCGGCGAGGTTTTTTTCATGCATGTGGTGCTCCTAGCAAGGTGCGATTTGTGCGACCTTCCCCGATCCACAACGACTACCAATTGCTAGTGAGTGCTCTATTTATACAACTTTCCACCGACTTTGTGAATATGAGCGAATTCGAGCTCTGAATTGAGCGTGATCTGGCAAAACTGGGAATAGGAATACGCGGAGGTAACAGGTACCCTTTTCCTTAGTCGGACGCTTTATCAGTACCCGTTGTTAGATTTACTTCTTTACTCGGTATGGCTGTAGCAAGACGAAGACTGGAGTTTGAGGAATTCTCGAACTCCCAACATATCGAAGGAATAGTAAAAAATATGGCAACAGGTACAGTTAAGTGGTTCAACTCTGAAAAGGGTTTCGGTTTCATTGCAGTTGATGGTGGCGGACAAGATGTATTCGTTCACTACTCAGCAATCCAAGGAAACGGTTACAAGTCCCTTGAAGAGGGTCAGTCAGTTTCATTCGAGGTCGTCCAGGGTCCAAAGGGTCCTCAGGCAGATGCAGTGAACGCTAACTAATTTCACTTACGAATAAGGCCCGCCGAGAAATCGGCGGGCCTTATTTTTTTCTACTTCTTTGGCTCAGGCGGAATCTCGCCTACTTTAGCTTTCAGCGCAGCAACAGCTTTTACGGGAGATAAATCTTTTCCACTCTTCCATGCATCGAGGTACTTCCAAGGAAGAACTTCACCTCGACGTACCCACCAAATATCTGCAGGTGTTGGCCACGAAATTCCGAAATGGAGGTGCGGCGCAGTTCCACGCGCACTTCCGGTTGATCCGATTGCGCCCAATACTTGACCAGCCTTAACTTCTACTCCAGGTTGAATGCTTGCCGGGATTGATCGCAAGTGAGAGCCGTAATAACGAACTCCATCTTCACCGATGATTGATACGTAGAGTCCGCCGCGATCTATTCCAAGATTTGTCTTACCACTCCACCTGTCAACGCGATTTACTTCATCAACGACTCCATTAATTGGCGCCACAAAGCGGCATCCCGCCTTTGCCAAAATGTCGGTAGCCGCATAGTCATGATGGGCACGCGCGTAATTAACTTCGCAATTAGCTACCGGAAATAAATAGACCGGTGCAGCTTGGGCCGAAGGAATTGATGTGAAGACAAGAGTGAGCAGAAGTATTTTTCTCAACATGCTGCGAAGCCTAACTAATCAAGGGTTAATCCTTGAGAGCGGCGCGGTCTAACTTGGCTGTGACAATCATGTGAGGAACGGTCAGCGCCCAAATCGTGACCAGAGTAAGCCAGAGAAAGTGATCGCTGATATTTTCTCGAGCGATTGCCGCAAGGAGAATAACGAAAATAAAGGTGCCGGCAAGAGCGGGTAAACCAGGAATCACGGCATAACTGAATGCTTTAAAACCACGTCCGTCTTGATACGCAGCCTGCGAACGTGGAAGTAATGAGGTCAATCGCGCTGTATGTCGCATTGCATGCCAGCAACCGAAGTAGATGGCGAATGAAACAAGCGGCGGTGCAATCGATGCAAGCCCTGCCAGAAGTGCGATATCGACTGCATCTCTATAGCGCTTTCGGGAGATAAGAATCAGAAGGCTAATTGTTGCAATTGCCGCCACAATAATTTGAATTTCTGAAGTAAATCCATAGTGCCAATCGACCAGATTTTCATTTACTTTCTCAAGAGCTTCAGTGCTTCTGCTCTGTACAAGAGGAATGACCACGGGAATAAGTCCACCTGCAGAGGCATAGGCAATGACCGGAATGCTCTTTCCTATGCGGCCCTTTTCGCGATCAAGTTCTGCAATAAAGGCGCTGTCACCGATTCCGAAGTGAGTTGCACTCATGAGCACCACAGCAATAAATCCATAAACGTTCCACTGCAAAATCGCCCAAATAGCGGCGAGTGCAATAGCAACATAAATAGTGATAAAAAACGCCATCTGCACTGGCTTGGATTTTGGAAGAGTTACTAAATGATCGAGTGATCCATGCGGAATTCCTACTGCTAGTGCAAGAACTGCAATAGCTACCTGCCAATTGAGTGAATCGGCGCCTAACCAAGAAGAGAAGAGTAAGGAGAGGACGATTCCAGTTGCTGCAGCAAGTGACGATGCGGTGCGGACGGTTGAAAAAGTTCTCAACTTTGCTGTGTCCATAAACGTCACAGTAGCAAGATTCATGGGGATGTATGCAAAAATACGAATATGAAACAGTGGTCATATATGGCGATGCTGATTTTCACCTTCTGTGGCTCTGCTTGGCTCGAGATTTATCTCAAGACGGGTGTGCTGCGCCGCATCAAGCGAGTCGCAATCAGTGTTCTTCCTATCAGCATTCTCTTCCTGGCATGGGATGCCTATGCAATTGCGCAAGGTCACTGGTTCTTTGATCGCGAACAAATTTTGGGAATTTACGGCCCTCTCAATATTCCACTCGAGGAGTACCTCTTCTTCATGGTGATTCCGATGGCGGCAATCTTCACAATCGAAGGTGTTACGACCGTGAAACCACATTGGCGAAAGGATGAATTCGGCGAATGATCTATTCAGATATTGCGATTACCGCTTTTGCTATTGCTGTCATGGTCGACCTCTTCGTTTTTAAGACATCGATGCTTACAAGACCAGCATTCTGGACTTCGTATGCAATCATCTTGCCATTTCAATTCTTAACAAATTGGTGGCTGACTTCAAGAAATATCGTCATGTACAACCCCGATGCAATCATGGGACTGCGATTCTTCTCAGCTCCTGCCGAAGATGTTCTCTTCGGCTTCGCGCTCCTATTAAGCGTGATGGGGCTGTGGGAAGTCTGGGGTCGTAAAGGTTTCCAGCGCCACTAACTTTTCAAGTTATTCAAGAATTTGAATTAGTTATGCGCTGCAGCGACTGCGGCGTACATGATCTTTCCTTCATGCACATTCAGTCCTGCAGCTAGTGCTGCATCATCTTCAATAGCCTTCTGCCAACCCTTATTTGCAAGTGCAAGTGAGTACTTAAGAGTTGCATTGGAAAGCGCCGCTGTTGATGTTGCAGGAACTGCGCCCGGCATATTTGCCACGCAGTAATAGAGAGAGTTATGAACCTTAAAGGTTGGATCAGCATGTGTTGTTGCGTGTGAACCCTCGAAGCATCCGCCTTGATCGATGGCAACGTCTACGAGGACAGAACCAGGTTTCATCTTTGCAACCATTGCATCGGTAACAAGCTTTGGAGCAGCCGCCCCTGGGATAAGTACGCCGCCAACAACGAGGTCTGCTTCCATGCAGTACTGCTCGATTGAGTAAGGAGATGAAGCAACTGTCTTTAC
>CAZAET010000055.1:0-5933 GCA_964484215.1 uncultured Candidatus Planktophila sp.
CAACGGCATATTCATCGAGGTCGTTAAGAACTGCATCAACGTTCTCGCGATCGAGAACTCCGTTGACCATCTTCTTCTCGGCCCATGAATCGGGAACTTGCTTTACACATACGGCAATCTTCATGGCGGGTATGTTACTGACCAGTAGCCTTTTTCACAACGTTTCACGCCTATTTACCCTCGGCACGGCAAGATAACCCCGTGCTTCCTGCAGACCCGCGAATCCTTGGCGCCACCCTTACAGATGGTGGCTGCAACTTCGCTATCTGGACCAATGCGGCAACGGATGTTGAGCTCTGCCTCTTTAACGAGGTCAATGGCAAGTTGGTGGAAACCCGCTTCGCCCTTTCTCATCGCAATGGCCCCATCTGGCATGGCTACCTCGCAGGTGTGCGCGCAGGTCAACGTTATGGCTATCGCGTCTATGGCACATGGGCACCTGAACATGGTTCACGTTTTAACGCAGCCAAGCTATTGATCGATCCTTACGCGCATAAGCTCGATGGAACGCTTCAGTATGTCCCCCAGATTTACGGCCACGTTTCAACTGACGCAACAGGTGCTGGAGATACAACAATTCGCGATGATCGCGATAGCGCAGGATTTGTTCCGTACTCAGTCGTGACTGATTACCGCGCTCGCGATATCAACCGTCCTATCTACTCATGGACTCAAGAAGTTATTTATGAAGCGCATGTGCAAGGCCTTACTGCGAAGAACCACGAGATTCCTGAAAACGAACGTGGCACTTATAAAGCACTCGGACATCCCAGCACCATTGCTCACCTAAAGCACTTAGGTGTCACAGCACTCGAACTCTTACCTATTCACTTCTATGCAACTGAACCTGGAATCTGGGAACGCGGTCGTAAAAATCATTGGGGCTATAACGCGATTGCATTTTCAGCACCTCACGGTGAATATGCTGCAACAGATGATCCGGTTTCGGAATTGCAGTGGGCGGTCGACCAACTTCATAACGAGGGAATCGAAGTCTTTCTCGATGTTGTGTACAACCACACTGCCGAAGGTGGCGTTGGCGGACCAACGCTCAGTTTTAAGGGAATTGATAACAACGCGTGGTATCGCCATGACAGCAATGGAAATTATGTTGATGTAACAGGATGTGGAAATACTGTTGCGGCATCTCGACCACACGGTGTGCGCCACATCATCGATTCACTGCGTTGGTGGGTAGAAGTAGTTGGAATCGATGGTTTCCGCTTCGATTTAGCAACTTCGCTCTACTCAACAAGTTCAGCATTTGATTCAGCGCTGATGTCAGCAATCGAATCAGATTCAGTTTTGCGTAACTTTAAGATGATTGCAGAGCCATGGGATGTCTCGCGATATTCACTTGGTGACTTCCCTCATCCATGGCGCGAGTGGAACGATCGATATCGCGATTCTGTGCGCCAGTTCTGGTTAGGCGATCTAGCTCGTGGCTATGGTGAAGGTGTTGCCGATATCGCCGCAGGTATCAGTGGATCATCGGATGTCTTTTACTACCGCGGACCAACATCGTCTATTAACTTTGTTACAGCCCACGATGGTTTTACTCTCACAGATTTAACGATGTATTCAGAAAAGCGTAATGAGGCCAACCAAGAAGATAACCGTGATGGCTCTAATGAGAACCGCTCATGGAATATGGGTGTTGAAGGTCCAACGGATGACCCAGAGTTAATCGCTCTTCGCCATTCATTAAAGAAATCGATGATGGCAACGTTGTTGCTCTCTGCAGGTGTTCCGATGATCACAATGGGCGATGAACTCTGTCGCACACAGGCTGGTTCAAATAATGCATATTCAATGCCGCGTGAAATGTCTGCAGGTATTGCTGATTCTCCTGAAACATTTATGGGCGGCTGGGCAAATAATTGGGATCTCAATGAGCTACAACGCGATATGCGTGATTCAGTCTCTGAGCTAACGCGCATTCGTAAGACTTACCTCGCCGATGTTGCAGCAGAATTCTTTACTGGTCGCGTTGATCTTGGAACGCAGCGAAAAGATATTGCTTGGTTTAGCTTGGGCGGTCGTGAGATGACTGAAGATCATTGGGCTGATGGTGAAAAGCGAAGCCTGACTGTATTAATTGAGGCAGGTCCTGATCGCGGATTACTTCTCCTCCTTAATTCCTCGCGAGAAGAAACTGCATTCACTCTTCCTGATAGCAAGTGGGGAACAAGTTTCCGCCGCATCTTTGATGCATCCTCTTTTGTAGATACACACGAACCAATCATCATTATGCCTTCAGAAAAAGTGAATGTTTCGCCACACTGCGCTCAAGTCTGGCTAGTTACTCGTTCGTAATCCTTTATATTAAAGACATGCTCGCAATCATCGCTCCAGGACAAGGTTCACAAACTCCCGGAATGTTAAGCGCATGGCTTGAAGATGCGCAGATTCGCACTATGGCGCAAGAAATTTCAGATGCTATTGGTCTTGATGTCGTACGCCTTGGAACAACTGCAGATGCAGATGAAATTAAAGATACTGCCAACGCTCAACCGCTTATCGTTGCCGCAGGATTGATGAGCGCGCACGCTCTTAGTGCCACAGGTTTATTTTCATATGTTGCCGGCCATTCTGTTGGCGAAATTACTGCCGCAGCTATTGCAGGCGCACTCACACCCATCGATGCCATGAAGTTAGTACGTGCGCGTGGAGCTGAAATGGCAAAAGCTGCCGGTGTTTCTCCTTCAGGTATGGCAGCAATTCTGGGCGGAGACCGCGAAGTAGTTCTTGGCGCAATTGCGGATTTGGGTCTTGTTGCCGCAAATGACAATGGCGGTGGTCAGATTGTCGCTGCCGGAGATCTTGATGCGCTTGCACAACTTGCACCCGAAGGAGCTCGCGTTCGCCCACTCGCTGTGGCGGGTGCATTTCACACCTCTTATATGCAACCTGCCGTCGAACCTCTGCGCACACTCGCTGCAACGATGACAACGTCAGCCCCAAGCGTTGGCGTGCTTTCCAATAAAGATGGCGCTGTCGTAACCGAAGGTGCTGAAGTTCTTGACCGCATTGTGAATCAGATTGCCAATCCAGTTCGCTGGGATTTGTGTATGCAGACTCTTGTTTCACTTGGCGTTACTGGAGTTATCGAAGTTGCACCTGCAGGAACGCTCGTAGGTTTGATCAAGCGCGCTGCGCCTTCTATCGAACAATTTGCTTTCAAGAGCCCAGATGATCTCGATGCAGCGCGTGCCTTCGTTGCAAACCACGGAGGTAAGTAATGTCAAAGATGATTGCATCAAAGACAGGTAGCGAGAGCCAGATTCTTGCCGTTGGTTCATATCGCCCAAAGCGACTTGTTCCTAACTCTGAAATCGTCGATCGCATTGAATCAAGTGATGAATGGATTCAACAGCGCACAGGAATTGAATCTCGTCGCTTTGCAGATGAGACCGAAACTGTTCTCGATATGGCCACATGGGCTGCTGAAGATGCGCTAAAGAAAGCAAAACTTTCAATTACAGATATCGACACAATCATCGTTGCAACGATTACTTTTCCATTTCAGGCACCATCAGCGGCCACTGCAATCTTGCAGCGACTAGGACACCCCAAGGCAGCAGCCTTTGATATCAATGCAGCCTGCGCCGGTTTCTCATACGGCGTTTCAATGGCGCACGATTTCATCAAGTCGGGAACCTCAAAGAACGTCTTAGTTATTGGTGCTGAAAAGATTTCGGATTTCACAGATCCTAATGACCGCGCAACTGCCTTCATCTTTGCTGATGGCGCAGGAGCAGTTGTAATTGGTGCATCACAGGATGCAGGTATCGGTCCTGTCGAATGGGGATCGGATGCGGATTCCCGTGATGCGATTCAGATGAATCCTTCTTGGATTGAAGTTCGCGATACCGAGACGCAGCTAACTAAAGCGGGTAGTAAGTGGCCGAATATTTCTCAAGAAGGTCAGAAAGTTTTCCGTTGGGCAGTATTTTCAATGAGTAAGGCGGCGCTAAAGGCCCTCGAATCTGCAGGACTTACTGTCAACGATATTGATGCATTCATTCCTCACCAAGCAAATGTGCGCATCATTGAAACAATGGCAAAAGAGATGGATATGCCAGAATCGGTGATCATCGCCGATGACATTCGAAAGAATGGCAATACATCTGCAGCATCAATTCCTCTTGCGATGGATGCTCTCTTGCAGAAACATCCTGAGCTTCACGGCAAATTAGCGCTACTCATTGGATATGGCGCAGGTCTCGTTTACGCGGGACAGGTTGTGAAATTACCTCCAAAACCATAATTTTTTTGGGATTACCCGCCCGTTTACTGGGAAGTAAGCCCTCCTTTCGTAGACAATTACAACCTCAAGAAATGAAGTACTGGTTACACCAGATAACAACAGAGAAGGAAACACAATGGCGCTTTCACAAGCAGATGTACTCGCAGGAATCAAAGAGATCGTTGAAGAAGTAGCGGGTATCCCAGCTGCATCAATCGAACTCGATAAGAACTTCACAGAAGATCTCGAAGTTGACTCACTCAGCATGGTTGAAGTTGTAGTTGCATGCGAAGAGCGCTTTGGCGTAAAGATTCCTGATGAGAAGGTAACTGAACTCGCTACAGTCGGCGATGCAGTCAACTTCATCGTTAACGCTGCTGCATAAGTAAAGATCCAAAAGAAGAATTGATCTAACGGTATGTCACAACGTCGCGTAGTCGTCACAGGTTTGGGTGCAACAACGCCTCTAGGTGCAGATGTGGATTCGACTTGGAAGGCTTTATTGGCCGGCCAGTCTGGTGTCCGTCTTCTCACCGAAGATTGGCGCGAGCTCCTTCCTGTGCACTTCGCTGCGCGCGTTGCGACAGAACCTGCAGATCAGATGGAGCGCGTTGAAATGCGTCGCCTCGATCGTTCAGAGCAGTTTGCTCTCGTTGCATCTCGCGAGGCCTGGAAAGATGCAGGTTCACCTGATGACATCGACAAGGAACGCCTTGGCGTTGTCATCGCCTCAGGTATCGGTGGAGTCATCACTCTCCTCGACCAATTTGTTAACCTCAACGAAAAAGGCGCACGCGGAGTCAGTCCACACACTGTTCCGATGTTGATGCCTAATGGCCCAGCTGCAAATGTTGGACTCGAACTTCAAGCTAAAGCTGGCGTGCACACCCCCGTCAGCGCATGCGCTTCCGGTGCTGAAGCAATCGGTTATGCCTTTGAAATGATTAAGAACAACCGCGCCGACATCATCGTTACCGGTGGCGTTGAAGCTGCGATTCACCAACTTCCAATGGCTGGCTTTGCCGCCATGAAAGCTCTTTCTACTCGCAACGATGCACCAGCTCGCGCATCTCGTCCATACGATCTTGATCGCGATGGATTTGTATTGGGCGAAGGTGGCGGAATCCTCGTTATTGAAGAGTACGAACATGCAAAAGCGCGTGGAGCAAAGATTTACTGTGAAATTGGTGGACAAGGTTTAACCTCTGATGGTTACCACATTGCTGCGCCTGATCCTGAAGGTAGTGGCGTTCAGCGCGCAATCAAATTTGCACTTCAAAACTCTGGTCTTTCAACGAAAGACATCGTGCATCTCAATGCACATGCGACTTCAACTCCTGCAGGCGATGTCGCTGAAGCAAATGCACTTCGTAAAGCACTCGGTGCGGATGCGGATCACGTTGCAGTTTCTGCAACAAAGTCGATGACAGGTCACTTACTTGGTGGCGCTGGCGCAATCGAATCTGTCTTTATCGTCAAGGCTCTGCAAGATCGCCTTGCTCCCCCAACAATCAACATTGAAAACTTAGATCCAGCTGTGACCGTAGATGTTGTTCGCGACACACCACGCCAACTTCCTGCGGGAGATATCGCAGCGCTCAATGATTCTTTCGGTTTTGGTGGCCACAACGTAGTACTTGCATTTAAATCGCTCTAATCTAGAGCCATGGCAACACCGATCAAC
>CAZAET010000056.1:0-3651 GCA_964484215.1 uncultured Candidatus Planktophila sp.
GATGGATGGGAACTCGTCACTGTTATTCCAGCACCAGGCGGCGAACAACTCGTTGCTTATATGAAGCGTGAGGTTAAGTAATGACTGATGTTCGTGCAAAGCTTGCTGAAAAGGGTCTTGTACTTCCGGTTTCATCAAAGCCACTAGCTGCTTATGTTCCTGCAGTTCGTACAGGCAATATCGTCTTTACCGCTGGCCAACTTCCTATGGTTGATGGAGCAATTGCAAAGACGGGAAAAGTTGGCGCAGATGTAACAGTTGAAGAGGCTTACGAACTTGCAAAGATCTGTGCGCTTAACGCACTCTCTGCAGTTGAACTCGTTGCTCCAGTAGATTCAATTGTTAAAGTTGTTCGCATCGTTTGTTATGTAAACGGAGCACCAGGATTTATTTCTCAGCCAGCAGTTGCAAATGGAGCATCTGAGCTCTTTATGCATATCTGGGGAGATGCCGGAGTTGCTGCACGAAGTGCACTTGGTGTTGCTGAACTTCCTCTTAACTCACCTGTAGAGGTCGAGTTAACTGTCGAAGTTAAGTAACTATTTACCGCGCTTTTCGAGGCGCTCAATATCTGTAATCAATACAGCGCGACCATCGAGCTTGAGCCATCCGCGACCAGCAAAATCAGCAAGAGCCTTATTTACAGTTTCGCGTGATGCGCCAACAAGTTGAGCGAGCTCTTCTTGAGTAAGGTCGTGGTGAACAAAGAGACCGTCATCGGTCTTCTTACCGAAGCGTGTTCCAAGATCCATGAGTGCCTTAGCAACACGGCCAGGAACATCTGAAAAGACCAAATCGCCTACTGCTTCATTTGTGCGACGTAGGCGCTGAGCAAGGCGAGCTAAAAGGTGAAGTGAAACTTCTGGATTTCCCTTGAGCCAAGGAATTAACTTTTCATGGCTGAGAGCAAGAAGCTTTGCATCGGTAACAGCTGTTGCAGTTGAAGTACGTGGGCCTGGATCAAAGAGTGAAAGTTCGCCGAACATTTCACCAGGTCCAAGAATTGAGAGAAGGTTTTCTCGTCCATCGCCGCTTGAAGTACCAAGCTTGAGCTTTCCTTCGAGGATGACATAGACATGTTCGCCTTCGTCGCCTTCTTTGAAGAGGATTCCACCCTTGCTGATCTTTACTGAATCCATTGAGGTGCGAAGCGACGCCGCTTGAGCATCGTCAAGGGCGGTAAAGAGTGGGGCGCGTCTTACGACTTCATCTTCTTGAGGCACGTGGGTAGTTTACTCGCATGGCCGTAGATAGTGAAACCCGAAGAGAAGCAAGGGCTATCTATCGAATTTTGACCAAGACCTACCCGGATATCCGTTGCGAATTAGATTTTAAGAATCCACTCGAGCTGACAGTGGCAGTGATCCTCTCGGCGCAGTGCACAGATAAAAGAGTTAACAGCATTACCCCAGCGCTCTTTAGGAAATATAAGAAGGCGAAAGATTATGCAAAGGCGCCACTAGCTGAGATTGAGGAATTTATATATTCAGCTGGTTTTTATCACGCGAAAGCACGCCACCTAAAGGGCTTGGGAATTAAGTTGGTCGAAGAGTTTGGCGGAAAAATTCCATCAACAATCGAGGAGTTGACTTCACTACCTGGCGTTGGTCGCAAAACTGCAAATGTGGTTTTGGGTCACGCATTCGATATTCCAGGAATTACAGTAGATACGCACTTCGGACGGCTTTCTCGTCGCTTTGAATGGACCAAGTCAATGGATCCAGTGAAAGTCGAACACGAAGTTGGCGAACTTATTCCGCAGAAGGAATGGACCAATCTGTCGCAGCGCATGATTTGGCATGGACGTCGCATCTGTCATTCACGTAAACCTGCATGCGGGGCTTGTCCTCTTGCAAAGATTTGTCCTTCGGTAGGTATCGGTGAGATGGATAAAGAGAAAGCCAAGCTTCTTGTGAAGACAGATAAGGATTTCCGATGAAGAAATTCTTAGCGACCATCCTTGCGGTAATCACCCTTACGAGTTGTTCGCTCACCGAACCAATTCCAGTGAAAGGCGAAGTTGTTTCCTGCGAATCAATTCGCATGGATTCAACCTCTGATGTGCCACTGGAATGTTTAGGTGGGGGCGAAGGTGCTGCAGTCAGTGCGATTCGCGGTCCAGCGATAGTTAATGTGTGGGGAACGTGGTGCAAACCTTGCCGTCAGGAACTTCCACATCTTGCGCACTACTTAGCTCAACACCCGAAGGGTGCGCAGGTAATTGGAATTGCCGTAGAGGAAAAGAGCCCAGAAGTAGTTAAGAAGTTTGTAGAAACACATGGAATTACTTGGCCGATTCTTTATGACGCAGATGGATCTACCCGCGAAACTTTTGGCATGGGCGTGCCTGTGACTTGGTTTATCGATTCATCGGGCAAAGTTACCCATAAGAAGTTCGGTCCATTCAAATCTCTTGAAGAGATTGAAATGGCCACGATTAAGTATTTGGGAGTGAAATGATCTTTGATGTCATTGTTGCGCTGATCTTTGTTGGAGCACTTTTCAACGGATATAAGAACGGGCTTCTGACAACGATTCTTCGCACTGCATTTTTTATTGCTGGTGGAGTTGGCGCGATGTACTTCGTTGTTAAATACGACCAGAGTGGCTGGCTCATCGTTGCAATTATTGTCGGTGCATATGCAGCAGCCTGGGTCGGAACGCAGCTAGCCAAGACTTTGAAGCTCACTTTGATTCGCGGACCACTGCGTCTTATCGATTCTGCTTTGGGCGCAGTACTTGAAGTTGGAAAATACGTACTTCTCTTCTACGTGATCGGAACAATTCTGCTGTGGGCGCCATGGAGCGCAGGACAGAATGCAGTCTCTGAAAGCGAGTTCTACCTCCAGGTGAATAAACATGCACCCGGAGTTATCGCAGATATTCGCCGCGAGGTTGAGAAAGCGCTGACTAATCCTCGTCTTTAGAAGATTTCAAACCTTCTGAAATCAACTTCATCACGTTTGGATCTGCCAAAGTAGTCGCATCTCCAACTGCACGGTTTTCAGCGACATCCTTTAACAAACGACGCATGATCTTGCCGCTTCGAGTCTTAGGTAGCTCATTTACAACCATTATTTGGCGCGGCTTTGCGATTGCGCCAATCTCTTTAGCCACGTGATTGCGAAGCTCTTTAATCAGAACATCGCCATCTGCATGCTCGACACCACCGCGCAGAATAACGAAAGCAACAATTCCTTGACCGGTAAGTGGATCAGCTGCTCCAACTACTGCAGCTTCTGCAACAGCTTCATGAGACACAAGTGCTGATTCAACTTCGGTTGTTGAGATGCGGTGACCTGAAACGTTCATGACATCGTCTACGCGACCCATTAACCAGATAGCGCCATCTTCATCGAGCTTTGCACCATCTCCAGCAAAGTAAATTCCAGGAAAGCGTGACCAGTAAGTCTCTTTATAGCGCTCATCTTCGCCCCACACGCCGCGCAACATTGATGGCCAAGGTTGATCAAGAATAAGAAAACCACCATGTCCATTTGGAACAGCAACTGCATTGTCGTCGACAACCTTTGCACTAATTCCTGGAATTGGTTTCATTGCAGATCCCGGTTTGGTTGCAGTGACTCCTGGAAGTGGTGAAATCATGATTGCGCCTGTTTCTGTCTGCCACCATGTATCAACGATTGGGCA
>CAZAET010000056.1:3751-5781 GCA_964484215.1 uncultured Candidatus Planktophila sp.
GGTTTGATATCAAAGACGACCTTATGTGTGTAGGCAACCTGCGTTAAATAACCAGCTGTTGTGTGGAAAATTCCCTTTGGTTTCGCCGTTGTACCTGATGTGTACAAGATAAAGAGTGGGTGCTCGCTATCGAAGAATTCAGGGGTATGTGTTGAGTGCTGTGGATCTACAACATCGTGCCACCACAAATCGCGACCTTCGACCCAGGCTGTTTCTTGCCCCGTGCGCTTTACAACAAGTACTTGAGTGACATTTGTTTCGCCTTTGAGAGCATCATCAACTGCAGGCTTGAGCGCAAATGCAGCGCCCTTTCTAAATCCACCATCTGCAGTAATGACTAACTTTGCATCTGCATCTTGAATGCGAGAGAGAAGAGCATCTGCAGAGAAACCGCCGAATACAACGGAGTGAATCGCACCGATTCGGGCACAGGCAAGCATTGCTACTACTGCTTCAGGAATTAGTGGCATATAAATTGCAACGCGATCGCCTGCGTTAATTCCAATCGAGGTCAGCGCATTAGCTGCCTTGCTGACATCGGTGAGAAGTTGCGCATAAGAAATTGTGCGGGCGTCTCCGGGTTCGCCTTCAAAGTGAAAAGCGATTCGGCCGCCATGACCTTCTGCTACATGACGATCCAAAGCCGACACGGTTGCATTGAGCTTTCCACCGACAAACCATTTTGCATACGGAGATTCCCACTCGAGGGTTTTATCCCACTTCTTCTCCCAGATCAGCGCCTCTGCTTGTTGATCCCAGAAAGCTAAGCGATCTTTATCTGCTTCACCGTAGAGGCCAGCTTGCGCATTTGCCTGCGCAGTGAATTCAGGAGTTGGCGCAAAGGTGCGGTTCTCTGTGGAGAGATTCTCAATTGAGTCAGAAGTCATGTAGGTGAGATTACCGCCCGCTCTGATTTATCAACAGTGATTGATTTTGTTCATTTGTTCATTTCGATTTCTGCAGATACTTCGCGCCTCGAAATAGGAAAATATGAAAGGAGAGAAATGACAATCGCAGCATTTTTGACGATCTTGCTCAAGGTCCTCAGCAACCCCGCCCTTCTCGCAGGCTTCGTAGCCTTCCTGCAGAAGTACCTTCACCCATAGGCCAGCCGAGCGGTCAAAAAAGGGCCGCGCCCTCGCGTATTGAGTGTGCCGATTTTTCATACGCGGGGGTAGGTGGTTGGATTAGGCGTAAGCCTCACTTAGACCCAATGGTGCGTCAAGAGCGTTTACACCAGTTCTAGTCACTGATTTGGGAGTCACAATGCCAATAGCAACCCCTGAAGTTTATGCAGCAATGTTGGACCGCGCTAAGGCCGGATCATTCGCATACCCAGCAATCAACGTTTCATCATCGCAGACCATTATTGGTGCGATCCGTGGATTCGCTGAAGCAGAATCAGATGGAATCATTCAATTCTCATGGGGTGGAGCTGAATACGCATCAGGCTCAACTGTTAAGCACATGGTCGATGGCGCAGTAGCGCTCGCAGAATTCGCACACGTTGTTGCAAAGAATTACAACGTCAACATTGGTATTCACACTGATCACTGCCCAAAGGAGAAGCTCGACGGTTTCATGCGTCCACTTCTCGAAATCGGTGCGCAGCGTGTTAAGGAAGGCAAGCAACCTCTGTTCAACTCACATATGTGGGATGGATCAGCTGTTGATATGCCAGAGAACATGAAGGTTGCTCGCGAACTTCTCGATAAGTCAGTTGCAGCTCGCACAGTTCTTGAAATCGAAATCGGCGTTGTCGGTGGAGAAGAAGATGGCATCGAGGCAAAGCACGATGCAAAGCTCTACTCAACACCTGAAGATGCACTCCTTACAATTGAAACTCTTGGACACGATGCAAATGCTCGCTACATGGTGGCAGCAACATTCGGAAACGTTCACGGTGTTTACAAGCCAGGAAACGTTGTTCTCCAGCCAAAGATTCTTAAGACACTTCAGGATGCAGTAGCTGCAAAGCTCGGTCTTCCAGCAGGAAGCAAGCCAATGGATCTCGTATTCCACGGTGGTTC
>CAZAET010000057.1:0-5745 GCA_964484215.1 uncultured Candidatus Planktophila sp.
AAATCGAGATTTAGCGTGAAATTAGCGCTGGCCGTGGGCTGCGGTGATGGTTTGGAGGTCTTTTTCCAGCGCGAAGATGGGGTCAGATGAGGCACCCTTCACATCGGCATCAGCCTTGGCGATTGCTTCAACTGCCGTTGCGATTCCGCGAGGAGTCCAGGATTGAAGCTGACGACGGGCTTTATCAATCTGCCATGGAGCCATTCCGAGTTGTCCTGCTAATTCAAATGATTTTGTTCCGCGATTTGTTCCGGAAACTTTTGCGAGTGAACGAAGAGAAGATGCAATTGCAGATGTGACCATGACGGGATCTGTTCCTGTTTCAAGTGCGCTGCGCAAAGTAATGAGAGCTACGGGCAAGTTGCCATCGATAGTTGCATCGGCAACATCGAAACCTGTTGTTTCGATGCGCCCCTGATGGAATTTATCGACCATCGCTTCATCGATTGCACCCGCTGGGGCATCGAGTGAGATTTGCGAAACTGCAGATTGAAGTTCGCGCAGATCAGTACCTAGCGCACCGACCATAGCTTTGATTGCACCAGGTGTTGCCTTGCGTCCTGCATCTTGGAATAACCCTTTAACGAAATCTTCTTTTTCAGATTCTTTCTTAATGGCATCACAAGGAATGATTTCAGGTTTGATCTTCTTAATTGCATCAAGCAGCGCCTTGCCTTTGACGCCACCTTTATGAACAAAGATGACAGTCATAGTGGGATCTGGTTGATCTAAATAACGAGTTACTTCTACCTTGGAATCTTCGGGCAAGTCTTGCAAATCTTTAATGATCAGTGCGCGACGTTCGGAGAAAAGTGATGGAGCAAGGGCATCGGCGATATCGCCCACCTGTGCATCAGATGCATCAATGGTGGTGGATTCAGCCTTCTCTTCCTTGAGCTGCGCTTGTAATTTTGCCAGTGCGCGATCGGCGAGTGCGCCTTCTGAGCCAAGGAGCAGATAGAAAGCGTTCATGATCTGTTCCTTTCATTAGTTCCAGAAGAATAGGCGTGCCCAGCGCTTGCTGCTCTGAATAGATAATCGATGGCGCTCAGCCCGGATAGCAACAGCGCCATCGACATCAGTACGCAATACCTTAGCGTCTAACTGGTTCAAAGCATCGATAGTGCTGGGTGCGGGATGTCCGTAGCTATTCTCGCTACCGACGCTAACCACAGCAATGGTGGGTGATAGTTCGCGAAGTAAATCGAAATCTTGGAAGCGCGAACCGTGATGTGCGACTTTATAGATATCAACGTGACCTATCTGTGAGATGAGCTGCGCCTGCACTGGGGGTTCGATATCGCCTGCGGCGAAGAGGGTGAAGTCAGGTGATGTAAATGTTGCAGCGATACTCGAGTTATTGGGGTTGCCATCGAAGTCCGTAGCTCTCGGCCACTTCACATTGATTTCAATGTTATCTATTCGCGCTTTTGCGCCCGCATTGATATTGCCAAACCATGTTGTACCAACGATGCGGTTCTTCTTTGCACCCTGCAATCCCCCGACATGATCTGCGTGCACGTGAGTAAGAATGAGTAACGGAATCTCTTTAATTCCAAGTTGGTGAAGGCATCTATCCATCAACTGCGGATCAGGGCCAACATCAATGACAATTGCACGGTTATGGTGAAGATTAATCACCATTGAATCTCCTTGCCCCACATCACAATTAGCTACCTGCCATTCGCCAGCGGGGAATCGCTGTAACCATGAGATAGAGATAATGAAGATAAGGAGCGCAATGGCGAACTTCTTGCGGCCAAAGTAGATCAGAGCTACGACGCCTGCTGCAATCGCGAATCCATAGAGACCTGTGCGCAGAGTCAGAACTGGATACTGTGAAATCCATCGAGCGACCCAGACAACCCATGTTGCAAAAGGTTTAACGAGAAAAATCAGTGCAGCTGAAAGAGGTGGCGAAATAGGCGAAATCAACGCTGCAATGAATCCAACGATGGTGATGGGTGTGACTGCAGGAGCTGCAAGTACGTTGGCGATGATGCTCATGGGGCTGATATATCCCGATATCGCAACAATGACAGGGGTGCAGAAGACCATTGCAGCAATGGGCGGCGCCAAGATTTTCGGTTTTATCTTCGGTGCAAGCAGTAATAAACCAGCGGTTGCAAGAACTGATAGAGCGAAACCCGGATCTCGCGCTTGGAAAGGATCGGCAATCACCACTGCGCCAATCGCGAACCCAAGCGCCGGCAATGAATCTCGCCCTTGCCTGGTTCCGTGAGCAAAGAGCAAGACCGCAGCCATTGCGGCTGCTCGCAATACCGAAGGAGAAGGTCGCACTAGTGCGATAAATGCAGTCAAGGAAATAGCTGTTGCAATCAGACGATGGTTGATACGGCGAAAGAAGAATTGCATTCCCCACAAGACGAAGGTTGAAACGATGGCGAAGTTGGCACCGCTTACTGCAACAAGGTGGGTAAGGCCCGACCTGCGCATATCGTTCTTGAAATCAACACTCTGCTTACTGACATCGCCAATCACCATTCCGGGAATGAGCGCGCCCGCATCTCCTGTGCCGGTTGCACTTCGAAGTCCAGAGCGAATAGTTGCTAACGAACGCGCCCACATCGATGGTGGTGTGAGTACTTCAACTTTCTTACTCACGATCAGAAGGGCCGCAACTCGCTTCTCTTTACTGGTCAATACTTTGGCACTGATACGAATCTTCTGCCCAGGTAACAAACCCTGAGCGCTCATAGTCGCAGCGATTACTCGCACAGGAATTCGCAGGCGGTAACGATTATCGACTTCCAGCGCCTGACCGATAAAGCTAAATGATGTGGGCGCAAAGGCAGTTCCCATAATCTTTGGTGCAATCTTTGTCGGATCTGTCGTTACCTGCAGAACAACGTCGGTTGTTGCATTTTCATAGTTATGAATGGCACTTGATTGCAGAGCGCCTATACGAATCGACATGACGGATGTGCCAACCAAAAGCGCAACAATGAGGACGCTAAATCGCCTTTTCTTAATAGTTACCAGCGCCAGAAGGAGCGCAACCGCAGAGATTCTCCACGGTGCGCTCCAACTTTGCGTCAGTGCACCAACCCAGACCGCTCCCCCAAGTGCAAGGGCGCGGCTATCGGTTACACGCGCAGCTTCTCTTTGAATTGAGCGAATTTGCTCTGTCCGATACCTGGAACTTTCAAGAGATCTTCAACAGAGGTAAATGGTCCATTTACTTTGCGATATCCAACGATGCGGTTGGCAAGTACTGGACCAATTCCATCAAGTGATTCGAAATCCTTAACGGTTGCTCGATTAATCATGATGGGGCCGTTCTTGCGCACCGCAGGACGAGATGCAGTTCCGCCTCCACTTGGCACAGATGGATATACATAAATCTGTTCGCCATCTTTTAAGATACGCGCCTGATTAATGTCCGATGTATCGGCACCTTTCTTTATTCCGCCGGCCGCTTTTATCGCTTCGACAACGCGTGCATTCAGGGGAAGCGAATACACACCTGGGTTTACGACAGCGCCTGCAACATCGACCATCAAGGTTTGCAGCGAGATGCTTTCGATTTCAAGAGGTGCAGGAGCAGCAACAACTTCTTGCGATGCACCGCGAGCTACGAAGAGGCCAGATATGAGAAGTACGAGGCTCGCGATGATTGCTAGTCCACGTTTCTGTAGCGATGAATAGTGGAGAGTGCTCCACCAGTTTTGTAATTGATCTAGATATTTATTGTCCATCCGCGGATGGTGCTGGATGGAGCGCGCTTAATTTTAGGAATGAGCGGACCTTGTTGATAAAAGTTGATTCACGCTCTTCTTCAACAAAAAACACCTCTAGCTCGATCTGCTCAACCGGAATTCCATGACGTAAATAAATAATATCTTTTGCCATCAAATCAATTTCTCTAGGGTGCTCTGCTTGAGTGTAAAGCTCAGGATGATCCGGAAAACTGATAAGTAAAAATCTACCTTCGGGTTGTACATTTATTGCATAAGTTTTATAAGTCATACTCTCAACCATCTCTTTCCAAATTCTTGCTCTAAGTCTTTCACTATCTTCCTTGCGGTTCCATAAGGAATTTCGGTATGGCGAGGAATTTGTGAAACGCAGTTACTCACCGTAACTATCGTGTGGTTTCCTCCCTCGTGAAAAGTTATCTTTATGCCCAACTCTCTCGCCCGGCGCACCATTGCTCGAATCAAATCTATCCGCTTCATCGCACGGATTGAAGTGGTCAGCAATCGTCGTAAATTGAGATTCTCCCTATCATGTGGAAAAGAATCGCCTGCTAAGCATTCACTTCTCATCCATAAATTGTTACTGTCCCCCGATGACTAACGGAAGAATGAAATGGGAGCTCGGCGAAACTGCATACACAGTGATTGGCGACCTAAGATCTGGAAAGACTCCACTTGTGGCGCTTCACGGTGGTCCCGGATTTCTTGGAAAGAGTGCGCTGACAGTCGCTCAATATGCAGAAAAGGCAGAGCGTCCCGCCATTATCTATGACCAGATTGGTTGTGGCTCTTCTTCACTTCTTGCAGACAAGTCAAGAGAATTCTGGCAGATAGATATCTTTATCAAGGAGTTCTACGCGCTTATCGAACATTTGGAAATTTCAGATAACTTCGCAATCAATGGTCACTCATGGGGCGGCCTTCTAGCAGCGGAAATCGCAATCACGAAGCCTCTGGGCCTTAAGGCTTTGGTGCTCTCAAGTCCACTTGGAGATACCCAAACTTGGATCTCTGGAGTCAAGGATCTTCTTGCCGGGATGCCTTCAGAGATATCTTCTGTGATTCTTCACCATGAAGAAGCGGGCACAACTGATGAGCCTGAATACATGGAAGCTGCTCTCAAGTTCTATGACAAGCATGTTATTCGCGTGCCTATGCCACCGGACCTGATTGCAATCTTCGATGAAGCGATGGGCAATCAGAATGTCTATAACTCAATGTGGGGGCCATCTGAATTAACCTGTAACGGAACACTTGCCGACCATATAGTTACCGATCGCGTGGGAGCGATTTCTGTTCCTACACTGATTCTTTCTGGAAAGTTCGATGAATGCACTCCAGCAACAGCTAAGGCATACAACGAAGGAATCAAGGGCTCGCGCTGGGAGTTATTTGAAGAGTCAAGCCACTTGTCATATGTTGAAGAGGCGGCGAAATACCAACGTGTGATGAATGAGTTTTTAGACTCGAAGTGCTGATTACAGAACGATATTGACGAGCTTTGGTGCGCGAGCAATAACTTTCTTAGGAGTTGCTCCGTTAAGTTCAGCAACAATCGAAGGTAAAGCAAGTGCTGCAGCTTCGAAATCAGCATCTGAGATAGTTGGAGATACGCTCATGCGATCTTTAATCTTGCCGTTGATCTGAATTACGGCTTCGACTTCATCATCCACAAGTAGGGCTGGATCTACTGCAGGCCAACCAGCGGTTGCGATAGCTGGCTTATGGCCAAGGCGCTCCCACATCTCTTCTGCAGTAAATGGTGCAACGAGTGACAACATGATTGCAGTTGCCTCAGTTGCTTCACGAACTGCTGGATCTGCTGGGCCACATCCGGAATCGATCGCCTTACGAGTTGCGTTGACGAGCTCCATAACGCGAGCAACAGCTACGTTGAAGCGGAAAGATTCGACAGCAAAAGCTGCATCGTGAAGCGCCTTATGTGTTGCCTTACGTAGCGATATATCACCTGTGCTGAAATCAACGCCAGGTGCTGATGTGACATCACCTGATAAACGCCATGCAC
>CAZAET010000058.1:0-5559 GCA_964484215.1 uncultured Candidatus Planktophila sp.
CTCTGGGTTATGAGCCCAGCGAGCTACCGAGCTGCTCCACCCCGCGTCGGAAGTGGCAGTCTACGACGAGGTGGGTACTTCCACCAAATCGCATAGGTAGAGCGCAGTGTGCAGAGATTACTTACGTGATTGCGCAGAAATCGCAGCAGCGATAGCTGCCTTCAAACGGTCTTGTGCACGACCATATGCTGCGAAATCTCCCTTTGCGAGTGCGGCTTGTCCGTCAGCAATTGCTTGCTTTGCACTCTGAAGTGCACTCGCAAGATCTGCAGAACTACTTGATGTAGTTGGTGATGAAGCAGATGCATTTGTTCCAGAGTTTCCACCGAATACTTGATCAAGTGCACCCTTGAGTGAACTATCAAATCCGATTACATCTCCAAATGAGACAAGAACTTTCTGCAGCAATGGATATGCAGATGAGTTACCTGTTGCGCGTACGTAGACCGGCTGCACATAGAGGAGACCATTTCCTACTGGAAGTGTAAGCAAGTTACCTAGTACTACATCTGAACCACCTTGGCGCAGTAGTGAAAGTGCATTCGCAACTTCTGGCTTAGCTTCAAAGTTAGATGCAACCTGTGAAGGACCAGCAATGTTGGTGCTTCGTGGAAGTTGCAACACAGTGATCTTGCCGTAGTCAGGACCTGCGTTGGAGTTCACTGCAGCAAATGCAGAGAGGTTTTCACGTCCACCGCGAGGTACAAATGGTGTTGTCAAAGAGAAGGCAGGTTTTGCTGAACCTGGCATCTGAACTGTCATGTAATAAGGAGGTTGCGCTCCAGCGTTAGCTCCGAATGTTGATGGGTCACGAGGTACGCGCCAGAAATCTTGTCCGCCGTAGAAAGCTGCTGCGCTCTTTACGTGATACGAACTCAAGATATCGCGCTGAACTCGGAACATATCTTCAGGGAAGCGGATGTGCTCGAGCAGACCCTTAGAGATAGTTGATTTTGGCTTTACAGAGTTAGGGAAAGCCTTCATCCAAGTCTTAAGAACTGGATCCTTGGTATCCCACTGATACAAGGTCACTGTTCCGTCATATGCATCAACTGTCGCCTTCACAGAGTTACGAATGTAATTAACTGTGCGATTTGCTTGCGCAGTAATTGATGCTGAATTTGAAGTCAACGCATCGTTTGTAGCTGTTGCAAGTGAAGTTGATTGTGAATATGGATAGCCAGCACTTGTTGTGTATCCATCAATAATCCAGGTGATCTTTCCATCGACAACAGCTGGATATGGATCTCCATCAAGAGTTAGCCATGGAGCAACTTTGGCAACGCGCTCACGCGGTGAACGGTTGAAGAGAATCTTTGAATCTTTGTTGATGAGGTTTGAGAGAAGGATGCGCTGCTCGCCATACTTCACAGCAAAGATCAACTTATTAAGAAGGCTTCCGACAGGAACTCCACCTTTACCTGTGTAGGTGTAGTTCTTCTGACCATTTGCAGATGCATCATCTGGATAGTCGAATTCGACAGGTGAGTTTGTCTTCTTTCCACCAATGATTGAGTAATCCGGAACGTTTTCACCGAAGTAGACACGTGGCTGGAATCCACCGAGGCCCTTAGTTGGTGGAAGGTCTCCCACAATGAAGTTTGGCTTTCCATCAGCATCGACTGTGTTGCCATATGCAGCAACGAAACCGAAACCATGTGTGTAGACGAGGTGGTCGTTAATCCAGTTACGGCTTGGGTTTCCATCGATATTCAATTCACGAACAGCTACGACAGCATCGCGAGAGACTCCGTTAACTGTATAACGGTCAACGTCGAGTGATTCTGGGAATGTGTAATAAGGCTTGATCTGCTGGAGCTGACGGAAAGTTGCTGAAAGGACGTTTGGATCCATCAAGCGGATATTTGCAATTGTTGCCGCATCCTTTGCAAGCTGTCCTGCACTCGTTGAAAGCGTTGCGTTGTAATCCTTCATCTCAACCTGGTTGAGGTCATAGGCAGCTCGGGTGGCATCAATATTGCGCTGAATATATGGCGCTTCCTTTGATGACTCAGATGGCTTTACCTGGAACTGCTGGATAGCCGCTGGGTAGATTCCAGCGATAAGAACTGAAGAGACTACGAGAAGCGCAGTTCCTGCAGCAGGAAGCAACCAAGAACGACGAACGATATTTGCAAAGAAGAGGAGTGCGCATACCACTGCGATTGCAGAAAGGATTGCCTTTGCAGGTAGCACTGCGTTGACATCGGTATAGGTAGGTCCTGTAATCAACTTGCTCTCTTTGAGGGCTAGTGCGTAACGGTCGAACCAATAAGCAACAGCCTTGAGAAGAACAATAAGTCCGAGAAGGATTGAAATCTGAACGCGAGCCGCCACGGTTGTGCGATCGGTCTGCACATTGGTGCGGATTCCGCCGTACATGTAATGAATAAATGCAGAAGCGAGTGCTGCAAGAACAAGAGTTGAGATTCCCCAACCGATGATTGCCTGCAACATAGGAAGGCGGAAGGCGAAGAATGAGATATCTAATCCAAATTGTGGATCGGTGACGCCGAAATCTGTTGCATTCTTAAAGAGCAACCATTCGCGCCAGAAGACCATTCCAGATGAGCCGGCAAAATAGGTAAGGGCTGCAACAACGCCGACAAATACCCAGGTGCGGATTGGCTCGATCTGCGCACGCAATCTTTCAAGTCCACTGACTTCGATGCTGACAGGAACATAGAGAGGGCGACGCTTATAGGCGAGATAAATATTGAGAGAGATGATGAGGGAAGTAATGATTCCTACAATGAGGAAGAGCTGAATCTTTGTTACGAGAACAGTTGACCAAACATCTGTGAAATCAACAGATTGGAACCAGAGCCAGTCGACGTAATAACCGCTGAAGTAGGTAACAAGTGCACCTAAGGCAACGAGAATTGCTGCAGTTATAACAAATGGGCTGCGATTTCTATTCATGCTCCTAGGTTAGTGCAACCGCTGAGACCTCGAAAATTGGAGTGAGAGGGCTCTCGGAGGAAAGAGATAGCTTCTTCGAGGCTGGATACGGCCACTACGGCGATACCGCTGACATCACCTGGGATTTCATCGCAATTATCGCGAGCGGCAAAGAGAATGCTCGCTCCTGCCTTTTTGGCAGCGATAATTTTCTCCGAAATTCCCCCGATTGCACCGACCTTTCCAGTGGGTGAAATGGTGCCGGAACCGGCCACTTTTCGTCCCTGCAAAATATCTTCAGGTGTCAGTAACTCGATCAGAGCCAAGGAGAAGATAAGTCCCCCACTTGGGCCACCTACATTTGGAAGTGAAACTTTTATCGCACGGTCTGTGAGTTTGGAAGTATCAACTTCGGGAAACTCTTTCTTAAGAAGTGCCATCGTTGCAAGGAGTGCATCACTTTGAGAATCTTCCATCTCAATTTTTGCTTTCTTCTCTTCAGCCTTTGATGTTGTGTTCTTTTTATAAATTACTGAACGTGGGAAGACGACACAATCTGCGCGAGCCCAACAAGTCAGTACTTCTGCACCAAGAATCTTTGCATCCGGATTTGATACCCAGATTGAGAGTAGATAGATCTGGCCATCCGGTTTATATGTTGTTGCGACTTTCTTATCGACTGTAAGTACCTTTGGAAATAGTGGCGTTCCCTCACCTGGTTGAATAACTGCGAAGTTAACTGGAAGGACAAGTGGAAGTAGGAAGAGGGCTATAAAGAAAATCTTGATGGTGCGGGGCGTATGGGAAAAACGCACTGAACGAGCCACTTGCCGAATGAGTTAACGAATCTGATCTTCAGGACGCGAAGATGTGGTGTGAGGAATTTCTGCCTGAATTGGCTGCTCGCGGAAAGACTCTTGGAATCTCTGGAACTGCCCGACAGATCGTGAGGTTTCAGATTCAAATTTTGATTTAAATTTAGATACCCAGATGACATATCCGATTGCGCCAAAGAGGCCTGCTGCTGGAACTACCCACCAAATAAGGGCGGCAAATGCGCTGGTTCCGGCGGCTGAACTCATCGGGGACATGTAAAAATCCTAGTGCTTTCGGGAAGAAAGTGCCCACTCCACTTGTTACATACCTTAGACACGACTGTCGATACTTGCTCTCGATAGAATCAATCTGGCCGCTAGGGCCTTCGCGCTTAAAGGAGATCTTGATGACACCTTTTGGATTCACGCCTGATGATGGCGATGAAGAAAATGGTAAGCCAGAAGACTTAAACGCGATGATGCGTCAGATGCAAGAGCAGATTCAGAAACAATTTGAACAGTTAGGAATTAATCCAGCTGGATTTGTAAATCCTTTTGCAGCGTTTGCACAAGGTGGTCAAGAGGCTCTGCCTCCAACTGTTGTTCGCGATACTGCAAAGAAGTTTGTTCAAGCACAAGGTTCACAACCAATCGGGACGAAAGATGTCACTGTTGTCGATAACGCTTTTGAAATTGCCGACCTCTGGCTCAATGAAGCAACAGTCTTTCCGGCAACAACTGGCAACACATCTCACCGCTCAGTGAGCCGACTTGATTGGGTTGATGAGACTCTCAAAGGTTGGCAAGCAACGATGGAGCCGCTTGCAACTGGTCTGACTGCTGCAATTTCAACTCTGCTCGATGAAGCGATGGCGCAACAGGCGCACGATCTCGAAAATGGCGAGGCCATGGCAGGACCGATGGGCACTATTGCAGGGCTTCTGCGTACATTCATTGGTTCACTGATTGCAACACAGCTCGGCCAAGCGATTGGCAGCATCTCTGCCACTGCAACTGGTGCACATGATGTTGGTCTGCCACTTCTAGACCCTGCTCGCCCGCTTCTTATCCCTGAAAATATTGAGAAGTGGAGCGCTGATCTCGAGATTCCAAAGACAGAGGTTTACTTATTCCACGCCCTTCGCGAAGCAGCGATTGCTCGCCTCTTTGAGCATAATCCTTGGATTGTTTCTTACATCCGCAGCGCAATAGTTGATTATGGTCGCGGAATTCATATTGATATGGAAGCTATTCAACGCCAAGCAGAAGAAGCGATGCAGAACTTTGATCCGTCACAACTCAACCCTGAATCTGGTGAAAACTCATTCACTATTGCACTCAATAATGGAATCTTCACTCCTGAAGAAACTCCGGTGCAACGCGCAGCTCTTTCAAAGTTAGAAACAGCACTTGCTCTCGTTGATGGTTGGGCAGATGAAGTAACAGCTTTGGCTGCAGGTGATCGACTTCCTGCACTTACTCAACTTCGTGAGATGTATCGACGCCAACGCGCAACCAATGCGCCATCACAACAACTCTTCAAAACACTTTTGGGGCTCGAAGTAACTCCAAAGTTGGCACGAGAGGCAAGCACTTTCTGGCAAAAGGTTCGCGAATCGAAAGATATTGCTGCCCGCGATCAAATCTGGAGCGGAATTTTGCCAAGCGCTGAAGAGTTGCTTGAACCCGAGAAGTTCTTAACGTCGACGCAGGTTCCTGATGACCTCAGCGGCCTGCTCTAATCGCAAAAACCTGAGGTAAAAGAAAAGCGAAGTCCCCGGGCGCACATTTTGATATCAGCCTTCCCCTTGCTGATATCAAACGGTTATCCGAGGACTTCGTA
>CAZAET010000059.1:0-5464 GCA_964484215.1 uncultured Candidatus Planktophila sp.
ACTATTCAGCAGATGATGTAAAGCGTCTTCGCGAAGCAACTGCAGCAGGAATGCTCGATTGCAAGAAGGCACTTGATGAAGCAGATGGTGATTACGACAAGGCTGTTGAAATCATTCGTGTAAAGGGACTTAAGGGCGTTACAAAGCGCGAAGGTCGCCTTACTTCAAATGGTTTGGTTGTTGCGAAGGTTTCAGGTGACCTCGGTGTCATGCTCGAGCTCAACTGCGAGACAGACTTCGTTGCAAAGGGCGAGCGTTTTATCGCACTTGGCGATGAACTCGTAGAGCACCTCCTAACATCAAAGTCAGCAGATGTTGCTGCATTCCTTTCATCAACAATGGCTAACGGCAAGACCGTTCAGTCTGTGATCGATGAAGGCAACGCAACAATGGGCGAGAAGATTGAAGTTCGTAACGTTGCAGTTATCGAAGGACCAGTCGGTCTCTACCTCCACAAGACAAGCCCAGATTTGCCACCACAGGTTGGCGTCTTGGTAGCTCTTGCTAAGGAAGCAGCTGAAGTTGGCAAGGATGTTGCACAGCACATCGCAGCATTCGCACCACGCTTCGTTAATCGCGAAGATGTTCCAGCAGACCTCATCGAGACAGAGCGTCGTCTTGCAGAAGAGACAGCTCGCGCCGAAGGTAAGCCAGAAGCATCACTTTCAAAGATCATCGAAGGTCGCGTCACCGGTTTCGTGAAGGAAGTTTCACTGATCGAGCAGGCTTTCGCTAAGGATGCAAAGAAGACTGTTAAGCAGATTCTCGATGAGGCAGGAACAGCTGTTAAGGCATTCCATCGCTTCCGCGTGGGTCAATAAGCTTTTCTGCAGAGGGTAATAGACTCAAGAAAAGTAAGAATTCGTAGAGCGAGAGGAGCACCAATGCCAGGTACAAGAGGAACGTATCAGCGGGTGCTCCTTAAGCTTTCCGGAGAAGTTTTTGGTGGCAATAAAGGCATCGGTGTTGATCCTGATGTTCTACAAGATGTTGCAAAGCAGATCGCCGATGTGGTTCGCGCTGGAACTCAAGTAGCAATCGTTGTTGGCGGCGGTAACTTCTTCCGTGGCGCTGAACTTTCCGAACGCGGCATGGAACGCTCACGCGCTGACTACATGGGAATGCTCGGAACAGTCATGAACTGTCTAGCACTCCAAGATTTTCTTGAAAAAGAAGGCGTCGATACTCGCGTCCAGACCGCTATCACCATGGGTCAAGTAGCCGAGCCGTATGTTCCACGCCGTGCAATCCGCCACCTTGAAAAGGGTCGCGTAGTCATCTTTGGCGCAGGAGCCGGAATGCCGTTCTTCACAACCGACACAGTGGCTGCACAGCGCGCACTCGAAATCGGAGCAGGCGCATTGTTGCTCGCAAAGTCTGGAGTCGATGGCGTCTACAACGCAGATCCGCGCAAGGATTCAAGCGCCACAAAGTTCGACACAATCTCTTATGACGAAGTTCTGCAGAAGTCACTCGCAGTTGCAGATGCTGCAGCATTTAGCCTCTGCCGTGAGAACCACCTACCTATCGTTGTCTTTGACTTGATGACCAACGGAAATATTGGCCGCGCAGTTCGCGGTGAAAAGATTGGAACTCTCGTTTCTTAAACGAGAGCTAGCTGGATACTTGAAGGATTAGGGGAGCAAAGACCATGGCAGATGTAAATAGCGCACTCACTGAGGCGACCGAGAAGATGAACAAGGCCGTCGAAGTTGCTAAAGATGACTTCGGTGCCATCCGCACAGGTCGTGCTCATCCTGCGATGTTTAACAAAATCATGGTTGATTACTACGGCACATTTACTTCACTTTCTCAGCTTGCAACTATTCAGGTTCCAGAATCTCGCATGGCAATCGTCTCTCCATTCGATAAGGGCGCAATGACCTCAATCGAGAAGGCGATCCGCGAATCAGATTTAGGCGTAAACCCAGCCACTGATGGCGCAGTTATCCGCGTTAATTTTCCACAGCTCACAGAAGAGCGCCGTAAGGATTACATCAAGGTTGCAAAGACCAAGGCTGAAGATTCAAAGATTTCAATGCGCAATATCCGTCGTACCGCAAAGGAATTGATGGAGAAGCTCGAAAAAGATGGCGAGATCGGAAAAGATGATCTGAGCCGTGGTGAAAAAGAACTCGAAAAAATCACTGCAGAGCATGTTGCAAAGATTGATGAGCTTCTAAAGCACAAGGAGGCAGAACTTCTCGAAGTCTAAGGACTTCATTAAGTTCCACCTACTGTGTCTGATCTACATTCGATCAACGAGGCGATAAATAAACGCGCTGGTCGCAAATTGCTTCCCTCAATCGGCGTCAGTGTATTTCTCATACTTCTCGTCTGGTTTTCACTGGCTACATATCGCATCATCTTCGCCGGACTTGTCACCCTTGCCATTGTTCTCGGGATCCGCGAACTCAATAGAGCTTTCACAGCAGTCGATATCCATATCCCGCTCTGGTCACTGACAACAGCAGGGGTTGCACTCTCTGGCGCAACATGGTTTGGGGGAGTCTCAGGTCTTGCAGTTGCAACAGCAATTGCACTTCCTTGTTTACTCGTTCTCTTACTTCCGCGAGGTGTAGAAAATTTCGTGAGGACCGCTTCAGCATCTGCACTCGCACTTATCTACCTGCCATTCCTTGCAGGCTTCCTCATCCTTCTAGCTCGTCCCTATAACGGACTCGAACGTGTAATGACATTCGTGGTACTTGTTGCATGTAATGACACTTTTGCTTACCTAACCGGAGTTCTCTTCGGTAAGCACCCACTTGCTCCAAAAATCAGCCCCAAGAAAACAATCGAAGGTCTTGTAGGTTCACTTGTATTCACCGTCATTGGTGGTTCGCTAGCTTTTAACTTCATCATGGATTCCGACTGGTGGCTTGGCGCACTCGCTGGCGTTCTCACAGTATTTACCGCTACATCCGGTGACCTCATCGAATCAGCACTCAAGCGCGATATGGCCATTAAAGATATGGGCAACTTACTTCCTGGACACGGCGGCATTATGGATCGCCTTGATTCAGTCCTCTTTGCAGCTCCTGCCTTGTGGCTCGCACTCGAAATCGTGCGTCGCGCGCAGGATTCAGGTTTGTTATGACAACAGAGCGTCCGACAGAACTCAAGTTAGTTTTCGATGAACCAGTTCAGCGCAAGAAAGCTCCTAAGCATCTAGCTGACTTCGGTCCTGCAGAACGTAAAGCATTTGCTAAAGAGCTCGGATTCCAACCATTTCGCGCAGCACAAGTAGCAACTCACTACTTCTCTCATCTTTCAAATAACCCAGATGACTGGACAGATATCCCAGCCGCAGAGCGTCAAGCAATTGCTGATGCACTAACGCCAAAGATGATTGAGCTCGTCACCACTCGCACAACAGATGGTGGAATGACTCGTAAAGATCTCTGGAAGTTACACGATGGGGTTCTCGTTGAATCCGTATTGATGCGCTACTCAGATCGCACAACAGTCTGTATTTCTTCCCAAGCAGGATGCGGAATGAACTGTCCATTCTGCGCAACAGGCCAAGCTGGTCTTACCCGCAACCTTTCAGCTGCAGAAATCACCGACCAGATTGTTGCTGCAGCGCGAGCATGTGCCGAAGGTGAAATGCCGGGAGGTCCAACCCGACTTTCCAATATTGTCTTCATGGGAATGGGCGAACCTCTAGCCAATTACAACGCGGTAGTCCGCACGCTCCATAACATCACAGATCCAAATCCAGATGGACTAGGAATCTCAGCCCGTTCTGTAGTGGTCTCAACAGTTGGTCTTGTCAACGGAATTGAAAAGCTGATGGATGAAGGAATTAACTGCACGCTTGCAGTCTCACTGCACACACCTGATGACGAGCTCCGCGACAGCCTTGTTCCAATTAACAACCGCTTTAAAGTCCGCGAAGTTTTGGCTGCAGCAGATGCATATGAGAAGAAGACGGGCCGTCGTTATTCAATTGAGTACGCACTTATTCGCGATATCAACGATCAATCGTGGCGCTCAGATTTGCTCGGACGATTGCTCAAAAACCGAAATGCTCACGTCAACTTGATTCCACTCAATCCAACGCCTGGATCTAAGTGGACCGCATCTCGCCGCGAAGACGAGGCCGAATTCGTTCGCATCCTTGAAGGTTATGGTGTCCCAGTAACTGTGCGCGATACTCGCGGCCGTGAAATCGACGGTGCTTGCGGCCAGTTGGCTGCTAGTGAAAAGGAAAAGATTTAACTAGTATCACTTCCATGACAACCGTGGATTTGAAGGAAGCAGCTGCAGCATATGAAGCAGCTTCACAGTATTTTCTTAACTTAGCTCGCGCTGTAACTCCAGATTTATTGGATGTTCATGCTGAGAACGAATGGTCTGCGCGTCAATGCATCCACCACATGGCAGATTCTGAGGCGCAGTCATATGCGCGTTTGCGTCGCTTGATTGCTGAACCAGAAGGATCAACTATCCAGGGATATGACGAAGGAGCATGGGCAAATGAGCCAAAGCTTGCATACGCTGATGGCGATGTTGCCAATTCGATCGCTGTGTACGCCGCTGTTCGCGCATCATCTTTAGATCTAGTAAAGCGTTTAACGGAAAGCGATCTTGAAAAGTTTGGCATGCATACAGAAGCGGGCAAATACACAGTCGCTCGCTGGCTCGAGACTTATACAAAACACCCATACGATCACGGTGATCAGATGGTTCGCGCTACGAAGGGTCAGGCATAAAAGGTGAAGAAGTTACAGAATTTCATCAACGGTAAATCAGTCGATGGAGCATCAGGTGAGACAACGACCCTGATCAACCCTTCAACTGGCGAAGCTTTTGCTACTGCTCCTAAGTCGAACGCTGCAGATATCGATAAGGCGATGAAGGCTGCCAGCGATGCCTTCCCAGGATGGCGCGACTCAACTCCTTCCGAACGCCAACGCGCGCTCTTGAAGATTGCCGATGCCATCGAGGCTCGCGCAGATGAATTTGTTAACTTGGAGTCCGAAAACTGCGGAAAGCCTAAGAGCCTTACTGCATCCGAAGAAATGCCTCCGATGGTTGATCAAATTCGCTTCTTCGCAGGCGCTGCGCGAAACCTTGAAGGTCGTTCTGCTGGTGAATATATGCATGGAATGACTTCATATATCCGCCGCGAACCAATTGGTGTCTGTGCGCAGGTAACACCATGGAACTATCCAATGATGATGGCTGTCTGGAAATGGGCGCCAGCAATTGCTGCTGGAAACACAGTAGTACTCAAGCCTTCCGACACAACACCTGTATCAACACTTTTCATGGCACAGATCATGGGCGAATTTCTTCCTGATGGTGTTATCAACGTTATTGCTGGAGAACGTGAAACTGGTGCGGCGCTTGTTGATCACGCAACACCTGCGATGGTTTCAGTAACAGGTTCTGTGCGCGCAGGTATGGAAGTTGCATCTGCTGCATCGAAATCTTTGAAGCGCGTACACCTCGAACT
>CAZAET010000060.1:0-5359 GCA_964484215.1 uncultured Candidatus Planktophila sp.
ATTGGCTATGCGTTTAGAGGTGTTTTTACCTTGGCAGGCGATAGGTAGGCGCTGATAGTCAGACCCAAGTAGGCGACCCAAGCAAAGAGCTGGAGCCATGAAGTCGTTGTATCAAAGCCGATTGTTCCGCCAAGTAGCGCTGCCATAAATGACTCTTTAGCCATCCATGAAGTGACATCCCAAGCAAAGGCTTCTTCGCCAGGCAAGATTCCAAATTCCTGGAACTCGTGGATTCCGTATGAAAGAACGCCCGCTGCTACAACAATGAGAGCCACGCCTGAGTAGGTGAAGAACTTGCTGAGGTTGATCTTGACGGCGCGGTTATAAATTCCGTACCCAAGGAATACGGCAAGAGCAAGGCCCAAGACCAAGCCGAGAGTTGCTGTAGAGAAAGCGCCGACAGTTTTGAAGTTGGTATAGAGAAAGAGTGATGTCTCAAGGCCTTCGCGAGCCACGGCGAAGAAGGCAAGGGTTGCCATAGAGAGGGCGCCAGAGGTCACTGCAACCTCAGCTTTTCCATGGAGCTCATCACGCAAACCACGGGCTGCGCGCTTCATCCAGAAGACCATCCAGGTGACAAGGCCGACCGCTACAAAAGAGGTAGTTCCGGCGAAGAGCTCTTCGCCCTTCTCTGAGAGCTCAGCAGAGGTGTATGAAAGGAAGGCTCCGAAGGCAAGGCTTGCGGTAATAGCAAGTGCTACACCGGTCCAAAGTGCCCGTAAATGGCTTCTTTGGTCGCTCTTCACGAGGTAGGCGACAAGGATTCCAACGATAAGTGCGGCTTCTAGGCCTTCGCGTAGAGCGATGATGAATGTACTGAGCATGGCTTGAGAGTAATTGAGCCAGGGTATTTACGCAACTCCGATGTTGCGTAATTCGTCACTCTGCAGGCGTGACTTCCGCCTCAGGCTCGGCTACCTCTAGGGGCTGCGTCTGGGTAAGGGCCAGTTCAAGGATAGGAGAGGCAATCTCGGCCTGCCAGCGGCGCGCTCCCATGGCGAGAAGGGCCTCGTTCACAGAAGAGGTAGGAGGCTGCCAACAGATACGGCGCACAAGCTCGGGGGAGATCATATTTTCAAGTGGAATCGAAAGTTCTTCAGCCCGTACCTGCAGATTAAATCGCGCGTGGGAAAGAGGTGCGTACTTTTCAGGAAAGCGCTCGCGCCAAATCTTGATTGGTGGCATGGCATCAGATTTGGAACGCGACTCAGGCCATTGATCTTCTGGCATAGCAATGGCATCGGTGATGCAGCTAATCCATGTCGCTGCATTTTCTAACCAGCGCGCTCGCAAGCCCAGCGGCCTCAGAATTTTTTCAAGATGCTTGCGGTTGGTGATGGGACCTTTATCTGAAGCGAGAGCTATTTCTGTAATCGCTAAATCAGAAAGAAGTCTGCTCGGCGATACATCTAATTCTTGTGCAAGTTCATTACGCGCCTGCCAAATTTCGCGAATAACTGCCATGTGATTGCGCTTCTTCACTTTATGCATTCCAGAGGTTCTGCGCCATGGATCAACTCGCGGTGGTGCAGGAGGAGCTGCGATGATGGATGCAAAATCCTCTTCAGCCCATTTCCATTTCTTGCCATCGACCAAGAGTTGATAAACCTTGTCACGTAGCTCGACGAGAAGTTCTACATCGAGAGCTGCGTAGTTCAGCCAGTCATGCGGAAGTGGTCTTGTAGACCAATCAACTGCAGAGTGTTCTTTTGCAAGTGAGACGCCCATGAGCGTTTCAAGGAGCGGCCCAAGACCTACTCGCGGAAGTCCTGCGATACGACCACCGAGTTCAGTATCGAAGAGAATGTTAGGAAATATGCCTAGTTCGCGAAGGCATGGTAGGTCTTGTGTGCTTGCATGCAATATAACTTCAACGTCTTGGATGAGTGCATTGAGTGCAATAAAACAGCGATGCCCAGGTCCGAAGGGAATCGGATCAATCAAGTGCAATCCGCCGCCATTGCGTTTGATTTGAATCAGATATGCACGGGCGCTGTATTTGTATCCAGATGCGCGCTCAGCATCGAATGCATAAGGGCCACTGCCTGACGCTAACTGTGTAAGGGCTGCATCAAATGCTTCCTCGGTATCAATGATTGCGGGAACTCCCTCTGCTGGATGCAGCAAAGGAATAGCGGCGGGAAGCTCTTCTACTTCAGACACGACGTCGAGCTGATGCAATAGTTGAAACGCCTTCAGGAACTGGTGGAAGTCCTGCGACTTCGGTAATGAGATTGCACCATGCTTGGACGTGAGCGAACATGTCGTCCGGAGATGTGATCACCGGCGACCATGATGCGCGAATTTCAATCTCAGATTCGTCATTACGGGGTGAAAGTTTTCCAAAGGATGCACTTGAAACACGAGTCACTGTGCCGCTGGGTGCATTGTAAGAAGCACCTGTTGCATTGAGTGAATCAAGTAGCCAATTCCAACCTACTTCTGGAAGCAGTGGATCTTCTTGCATCTCACTATCTACATCGGCGCGCATAAAGGTGACGCAGCGGAAATCGCCTTCCCATGTGTCTTGCCCACCAGGTTCGTGCAAGATGACGAAACGTCCGGAGGCAACCTCATCTTCGGCATCTCCGAGTGAACCATTTGAGATATCTGCAGTAAAGGCAAAGGAGTAAGCCGCAAGCTTTTGAGGGGCAGGGACTTCTTCAAGAATGATTTCATTTCTTGGGGTGAAGGTGCGAAGAAGGTCGATCATCTCTTCAAAAGTAAATGTCGATTTCACTGGTTAATTCTAAAGTTCAAGGTGCGCTTTGCATGGGAGGCTGATGGTCTTGCCCTGTAGAGTCCTCGCCATGGCAAGCCTTCTAGCGCTACTTTCTAGCGCGTTGTGGGGAAGCGCCGATTATCACGCTGGAAGACTCAGTAAGAGATTTCCAGCGATTGCAGTTCTTGCAACCAGTCAGGCAATTGGATTTATCACTGGCCTCTTTCTTGTCATTGTGAGCGCATCCTGGAATGCACAAGCACTTGGAAGTGATGGATATCTTCTAGCCGGAGCGCTTGCGGGTCTTTGCGGATATGCCGGCCTGATTAGTCTCTACGCCGCACTATCTACAGGGCGGATGGGTGTTGTTTCACCGATTAGTTCACTGGGTGCACTGATTCCGTTGGCTTATGCAATTGTCATTAAGGGTGATCAACTTTCTACAATCGTCAGCATCGGCGTTGTGGCTGCACTTCTCGGTGGCTTTCTTGCAAGTGGACCAGAAGTTTCACAAGGTCTTCCACTTAAGCCAGTTCTCCTTGCCTTATCGGCCGCCGTCTTCTTCGGTTTAGCACTTGTCTTTATGGCAATCGGATCGCAGAGCAGCGCCTTGATGACTATGACGACAATGCGTGCGACAACTCTTCTTATCGGAATTGGAATCTTCATCCGGTTTAGACATCTTGGAGGGTTGGGAAAAACTGAGCTTCCAATTCTTATATTCATCGGTGTCGCTGACTTCGCAGCCAATTTGCTTCTTGGCGTTGCAACTACAAAGGGCCTTGTCTCACTTGCCATGGTCTTGGGTTCGCTCTACCCAATTGCTACTGCCTTACTGGCTTACAAATTTCTACATGAAAGATTACATAAAGTGCAATATGTTGGAATCTTCTTTGCCGTAATCGGCGTAGCGCTAATTTCCGCCTTCTAATTACTTTCGTGCAGAGATAAAGCGCGTATCTGAATTCGTAACTTCGCTGCTCTGCGAGAAGTGCCCAAGAAGTTGATCGACATCTATGAAATCTTCGCCACCAGTAACAGATGTAATACTGAGTTCAAGGGCATCAATTCGTCCAGCTTTAATCAACTCAGTGATGATTGCAGCGCCTGCCTCGATATGAACATTGGGACCGAATGTTTTAATCGCTCGATCTAGCGCTTTTTCGGGAGAGAGATTCCAACAATGCGCCAGGCGATTATCAGCTAAAGGGTTAATCAAAGAGCGTGAAATAACCACTACAGGCACTGGTGTGCGGTGGTAGGGCTCTGTGCGGGCGGTATTTCCTCCGATAAGAATGCAGTCTGCTTTGCGACGCCGCGCTAAAAATTCTGAGCGATCTGCTGCGGTGGTTACACCTGCGGAGCTGCCATTCTTTGAGGTGGATCCGTCACTACCGACTACCAGAGTTACTGTGACCGTCATAATGGTAAGAATATTCACTTTCTCACCCATTTATCAGGTAAATCTCCCGCCTAAAATTGAAAGTTGAATACTTTGGGCGTTAGCCTTAAAACATGAGAAAAGCCATGAGTGCTGGCGCTGCGGTTGCAAGCGCAGTTTTTCTCCTCTCAATTTTTCCATCGACTGGCGCAAGCGCTGCCCAAACTTTGGCGCAAGTACAAGCGCAAGTGAATCGACTTGAAGAAGATGCAACAGAGGCAGCTGAAGGTGCGCAAGAAGCCAAAGTTAAGCTTGCGGCTCTTACGCGCAGCCTTGCTGGAATCCAAGCTCAAGCTGCGATTCAAGGAAAGACTGTTGATGCAATATCTAAATCACTCGGAGTGATTGCAGTTAATCAGTACAAATCTGGAACTCTCAGTCAAAGCTTAGAGCTTCTCTTCTCGTCAGATCCTGCGCTTTATCTTTCGTCAGCTGGTTCTCTCGAGGCAATTACTCGTCGTAAGTCAACACAGCTTCGTAAATTCCAATCCGCAGAACAGCAACTCAATGCAACCTCTTTAACCGTCAGCGACCGCTTGGCTCAGGTGAAGGTATTACAGAAGAAACTTGCCGAGAGAAGCGCTTTTGCTCAACGAAAGTTGGCTCAAGCTGAGCTCTTACTTTCTAAATTAAAGAAGGAGGATCGCGAACGACTCGCTAAGTTGGCAGAAGATCGCGAGAATGCAGATCAGGCATCTTCTCTTGTTGCAGCTAAAGCAGCAGCCGGGGTTTCAGGGCGCAGTGGAATTGCACTCAAGTACGCTCTGAAGCAGATTGGCGATCGTTACGTCTTCGGTGCTGCGGGTCTGACAACGTGGGATTGTTCGGGCTTGACGATGCGTGCCTTCCAAGCGGCCGGCGTTTCACTGCCTCATTCTTCAGCTGCTCAGTCAAGAATGGGTAAATCAATTCCTTTTGGACAGAAGAAACCTGGCGACCTCCTCTTCTTTGGCCGACCTGTATCTCACGTAGGAATTTATCTCGGCGGCGGTCGCATGGTTCATGCACCACGTTCGGGTTCACGTGTAAAAGTGGCAGAATCAAATTCACTTGGACGTAAACCTTTGGTCGCAGTCCGCCGTTTCTAATGAGTGACTCAAAGATTCTCTGCATCACAAATGATTTTGGCCCACGTGCCGGTGGAATCGAAACATTTGTTATTGGGCTAATCGAGCGCCTTCCCAAGAACTCGGTCA
>CAZAET010000061.1:0-5324 GCA_964484215.1 uncultured Candidatus Planktophila sp.
AGAACTCCTAAGAGTTTATTGACATCTTCAAAGTGAAGTCCGGTGGTTGGCTCATCGAGAACATAAATTGTGCGACCGGTAGAACGTCGCTGAAGTTCGGTAGCAAGCTTGACGCGTTGAGCTTCTCCACCTGAAAGCGTTGGTGCAGATTGACCTAGGCGGACGTAGCCAAGACCTACATCGCAGAGCGTCTTGAGATAGCGCGCGATAGTCGGAACTGATTCAAAGAATTCGTGGGCAATCTCGATTGGCATATCGAGAACTTGAGCAATTGTCTTGCCCTTGTAGTGAACCTCAAGGGTCTCGCGGTTGTAACGCGCACCATGGCAGACCTCGCATGGAACATAGACATCTGGCAGGAAGTTCATCTCGATGGTGATGGTTCCATCGCCTGAACAGTTTTCGCAGCGGCCGCCCTTAACGTTAAATGAGAAGCGACCTTGTTGATATCCGCGGACCTTAGCTTCAGTTGTTTCGGCGAAGAGCGCGCGGACCTTATCGAAAACGCCTGTGTAGGTAGCTGGGTTTGAACGTGGCGTACGACCGATTGGAGATTGATCAACGTGGACAACTTTATCGAGTTGATCGATTCCGGTAACGGTGCGGTGTCGACCAGGAACAAGACGAGCTCCATTGAGTTTGTTGGCAAGAGTTGTATAGAGAATGTCATTTACAAGTGTTGATTTTCCGGAACCAGAAACGCCAGTGACTGAGACGAAGAGTCCGAGAGGAATCGATACTTCGATATCTTTCAGGTTATTTTCTTTTGCACCCTTGATGACAAGCTGACGCTTGGGATCAACAGGTCGGCGAGAGTCTGGTATCTCAATAGATCTGCGGCCTGACAAATAGGCGCCAGTGATTGATTCTTCGGATGCAATGAGTTCTTCATAAGAACCTGATACGACAACCTTGCCGCCGTGTTCGCCCGCACCTGGGCCGATATCAACTACCCAGTCGGCGGTACGGATTGTTTCTTCATCGTGTTCAACAACGATAAGAGTATTTCCAAGATCGCGAAGGCGAGTAAGAGTGTCAATCAGGCGGCGGTTATCTCGTTGGTGAAGTCCGATTGAAGGTTCATCCAAAACATAGAGGACACCTACAAGACCTGAACCAATCTGTGTTGCTAAGCGGATTCGCTGAGCTTCACCGCCAGAGAGAGTTGCGGCCGGCCGATCGAGTGAGAGGTAATCAAGTCCGACGTCGAGTAAGAAGCCAAGGCGTGCATGCACTTCCTTCATGACGCGTTCAGCAATCTGTGCTTCGCGTTTATTGAGAGTTACTTGCTTCAGAAATGTCGCACAATCATCAATTGAGAGCGCGCAGACTTCAGCAATGCTCTTTCCACCAAGAGTTACTGCAAGAACTTCAGGCTTGAGACGCGCTCCCTTACATGCTGGGCATGGAGTTTCGCGCATATAGGCCTCGTACTTATCGCGGCTGTAATCGCTATCGGTTTCGCTATGGCGACGATGGATAAATGGAACTACGCCCTCAAAACCCGTCGAATAGTTACGAACGCGGCCATAACGGTTCTTAAATTTAACGTGCACTTCATACTCAAAGCCATTGATGATTGCGTCTTTCGCTTTTGCTGAAAGCTTCTTCCAAGGGTTATCGAGAGAGAAACGAAGTTCTTCAGAGAGCGCTTCAAGCAGACGTAGGAAGTATTCAGATGACTGTCCCCCGGCCCATGGTGCAATTGCACCTTCATTAATTGAGATTGAATCATCAGGAATGATGAGATCCTCATCGACTTCTAGCTTGGTTCCGATACCAGAACATTCAGCGCAGGCGCCAAAGGGTGAGTTAAATGAGAATGAACGTGGTTCGAGCTCTTCAAAAGAGAGATTGCAATCATGGCAAGCAAGGTGCTCGCTGTAGGTATGTTCTTTCTCTGGACCTTTGGCATCAACAAAGTCGAGCAGCACTAAACCATTACCGAGTTTGAGTGCGGTCTCAATGGAATCAGTAAGGCGAGACTTGCTCTCAGCTTTCGCAGTAAGGCGATCAATCACGACTTCAATCGTGTGTTTCTCTTGCTTCTTCAGCTTCGGAGGCTCGGTGAGTTGAATGGTTTCGCCATCAACGCGAGCACGGGAATAACCCTGTGTTACAAGATCGGCAAAGAGATCGACGAACTCGCCTTTACGTTCGCGAATGACGGGAGCTAAAACCTGAAACTTTGTGGTTGCTGGCATCGTAAGAATCTGGTCAACGATCTGTTGTGGACTCTGCCGAGAAACTGCCTTTGAACACTTTGGACAATGTGGGCGACCGGCGCGCGCAAAGAGCAGCCGGAAATAGTCATAGACCTCAGTGATTGTGCCGACGGTCGAACGAGGGTTTCGGTTCGTTGACTTTTGGTCGATAGAAACAGCAGGAGAAAGCCCTTCGATGAAATCAACATCTGGCTTATCCATCTGCCCCAAGAATTGGCGCGCATAGGCAGAAAGAGATTCAACGTATCGACGTTGACCTTCGGCGAAGATGGTGTCGAATGCAAGGCTTGATTTACCTGAACCAGAAAGTCCAGTAAAGACAATCAGCGCATCGCGTGGAAGTTCGATGGAGACATCTTTGAGGTTATGTTCGCGGGCTCCGCGGACAACCAACTTATCGATGCTCATGTGCCAGCCTCATCCATTCCGCGAAGTTCGCGCTTTAAGTCTTTGAGTTCATCACGTAAACGCGCTGCGAGTTCAAATTGAAGTTCATCAGCGGCGCCACGCATCTGCTCGGTGAGGGAGCCTATCAACGCAATGAGTTCTTGGCGCGGCATAGAGTCAGTTGGCTTCGAAGAGAACGGAAGAACGGAGCTGGACTTCTTTCCCTTGAGCGCAGCCATGATGTCATCTGTGTCATCGCTCTCTTGTGCGATGAGGTCGGTGATATCTGAAATCTTCTTGCGTAGCGGTTGTGGGTCGACGCCTCGCTCAAGGTTATAGGCAACCTGCTTTGCGCGCCGGCGGTTTGTCTCATCAATCGCCTTAGTCATTGATGCGGTCATATTGTCGGCATACATATGTACTTCACCCGAAACATTTCGAGCTGCTCGACCAATGGTCTGAATCAGAGATGTAGCAGATCGCAAGAATCCTTCTTTATCCGCATCGAGAATCGCGACAAGTGAAACTTCAGGTAAATCGAGACCTTCACGGAGCAAGTTGATACCGATTAAAACGTCGTATTCACCGCTACGAAGTTCGCGCAGTAGTTCGACGCGGCGCAATGTATCTACTTCAGAGTGTAAGTATCGAACTCGAACGCCCTTCTCTTGAAGGTAATCGGTCAGATCTTCTGACATCTTCTTAGTCAGGGTTGTAACAAGAACGCGTTCATTGCGCTCGGCGCGAATATTGATCTCGTGCAAGAGATCATCAATCTGTCCCTTAATTGGTTTGATGACGATTTGTGGATCGACAAGGCCGGTTGGGCGGATTACTTGCTCGACAACATCTCCATTAACTTTCGCCATTTCATACTTTCCAGGCGTTGCAGAGAGATAAATAGTCTGGCCAGTGCGCTCTAGAAATTCGGGCCACTTCAGTGGTCTATTATCGAGCGCACTTGGTAGGCGGAAACCATGTTCTACAAGTGTGCGTTTGCGTGCTGAATCTCCTTCAAACATCGCACCGATCTGCGGAACGGTCACGTGACTTTCATCTATCACGACAAGGAAATCCTCTGGGAAGTAATCGAGTAGGCAGTTAGGCGCAGAACCGGGTGCTCGCCCATCAAGATGGCGTGAGTAGTTTTCAATTCCTGAACAGAATCCGAGTTGCTGCATCATTTCGAGGTCAAAAGTCGTGCGCATGCGAAGGCGCTGTTCTTCCAACAACTTTCCCTGCTTCTTAAAGAGATTTAGTTGGATTTGAAGCTCATCTTCGATATCACTCATCGCGCGCTTCATGGTTTCAGGACCCGCCGCATAGTGTGTAGCTGGGAAGATATAGATCTCTTCCTCATCACGCACAATCTCGCCGGTAAGCGGATTGAGGGTCATAATCTTTTCGATTTCATCGCCAAACATCTCGATGCGAACCGCAAGCTCTTCGTACATAGGAATAATTTCGACGGTATCTCCACGGACACGAAAGGTTCCGCGCTCGAAAGCCATATCGTTTCGTTTGTACTGAACATCGACAAATTTACGAAGCAGTGCATTCCGCTCGATTTCATCGCCGACTTTGAGGCGGATCATGCGATCGATGTACTCCTGCGGAGTTCCAAGTCCATAAATACAAGAAACAGTCGCGACAACGATGACGTCACGACGTGTCAGAAGCGAGTTAGTTGCAGAGTGGCGAAGGCGTTCGACTTCATCGTTAACACTGGAATCCTTCTCGATAAAAGTATCTGTCTGAGGAACGTAGGCTTCAGGCTGGTAATAGTCGTAATACGAGACGAAGTATTCGACAGCGTTATTAGGCAACAGTTCGCGGAATTCAGTTGCAAGCTGGGCAGCAAGAGTCTTGTTGGGAGCCAGAACCAATGTGGGGCGCTGAAGGCGTTCAATCAACCAAGCAGTTGTCGCAGACTTTCCGGTACCTGTTGCTCCTAAAAGTACAACGTCTTGTTCGCCGGCATTTATACGGCGCGTGATTTCTTCGATGGCAGCGGGCTGATCGCCGGCAGGAACGTAATCGCTGATGACTTGAAAGGGTGCGACCTTTCGCTGCAAATCGGTTACTGGGCGCACGTGGTTAGCCTAGCGATTGCGGAACGAGAACGCTCTCCCAGAGATTTTCCACCTGTCTGAGCAGGGAATCTTCATCTCCATCATTGCGAATTACGGAATCTGCCACTGCTGTACGAGCTTCCTCTGATGCTTGTGAAGCCATTCGCTTTTCAATCTGAGAGATATAAAGCCCCTTCTTGAGCAGCCGTGACTTGCGGAGTTCAATCTCAGATTCAACGGTGATGACATAGTCAAACTTTTCCGCAGCACCGGTCTCAACAAGGAGCGGGATTTCGTAGATCAAAATGTCATCGTGGTCTAAATCAGCAACAGCTTCGGCAAAGAGGGCCTGTACCCGCGGATGAATAATCGCTTCTAAATCTTTGCGAGCTTGCTCATCGCTAAAAACAATTTCAGCTAACTTCTTGCGGTCGATATCTCCATTGACAATGACATCGTCACCGAAGCGGAGCATGACATCTGCGAATCCATCAGAACCGCGTTCAATAGCCATTCGCGCTAATTGATCGGCATCAATGACCAGCGCACCTAAACGAGCGAAGAGTTCGGCGACAGTTGATTTACCTGCACCAATTCCACCAGTAAGCCCCACCACCAACATGTACTTACCCTACCTTCC
>CAZAET010000062.1:0-5323 GCA_964484215.1 uncultured Candidatus Planktophila sp.
CCGGTGCATTCTTTCGCAGCATTGAGATCTTTAATTGCAGCAAGTACATCGGCTTGTGTAGCTGTTGCTGGAAGATCAACGCGGATTGAATTAATTCCTACTTCCTGGCAATCACGATGCTTTCCACCAACGTAGGAATGTGAACCAGGGTCATCTCCAACTAGTACGGTGCCAAGTCCTGGAGTGATTCCTTTTGCCTTAAGGGCTGCAGTGCGAGCGGCGAGATCCTTTTTGATGGAGGCAGCTAGCGCCTTTCCATCAAGTATTTGTGCGCTCATATGGCAATCCTATTCGTTGATTTAAGCGTGTGAGAAATGTCGAGTGCCGGTAAAGAACATAGCTACGCCTGCCTTGGTGGCCGCCGCAATAACTTCTTCATCGCGGACGCTGCCACCAGGCTGAACAATCGCGACAACGCCTGCTGAGGTAAGGATTTCAAGGCCATCGGCAAATGGGAAGAATGCATCAGAGGCTGCAACGCTTCCTGCAACACGATCTCCTGCGCGATCAACTGCGAGCTTTGCAGAATCTACGCGATTGACCTGACCCATACCGATTCCCACTGCAGCTCCATCTTTAGCAAGCAGAATTGCATTGCTCTTTACTGCGCGAACCGAACGCCATGCAAATGCAAGATCCTTAAGAACATCTGCTGATACAGGCGCACCAGTGACTTGCTTCCAATTCTTTGGATCATCGCCTTCAGCGTTAATTAAATCTGTCTGCTGCACAAGGACGCCGCCAGATACTGGGCGAAGTTCAAGCGGTGAAATGAAAGTTGTTGGGCAAGTGAGAATTCGAATTGATGGCTTCTTCATCAGAATTTCAAGCGCTGCCGGCTCATATTCTGGAGCAATGATTACTTCAGTAAATACTTGAGAAAGCGGTTCAGCCATAGCAACTGTAACTTTGCGGTTGGCTGCGACAACGCCACCGAATGCTGAAACAGGATCGCATGCATGTGCTTTTGCATAGGCAACTGCAATATCTGAACCCACTGCTACTCCACATGGATTGGCGTGCTTAATTATTGCAACGCATGGTTCGGAGTGATCGAGCGCTGTACGCCATGCTGCATCGGCATCGGTGTAATTGTTAAATGACATCTCTTTGCCGTGCGACTGAACAGCGTTGACAATTCCGGCTGGTCCTCCGCGATAGATGGCAGCTTGCTGATGTGGGTTCTCGCCGTAACGCAAAGATTTCTCGCGCTTCCAGATGAGACCAAGCCAATCCATATCTTCCATCTTCATGCTGATAGTTGATCCCAGCCAACTTGCGATGGTGAGGTCGTATTCAGCAGTAGTGCGGAAAACTTCTAGAGCCAAGCGCTTACGTTCTTCATCAGTAAATCCGCCAGCTTTAATGGATGCGATTACATGGTCATATTGATCTTCATTGCAGACAACTGCAACAGAGCCATGGTTCTTTGCAGCGCCGCGGAGCATCGAAGGACCACCGATATCGATCTGTTCGATGCACTCTTCGAATGAAGCGCCTGACATCAGGGTCTTATAGAACGGATAAAGGTTGATAACAACAAGATCAAAAGGTGCGATATCAAGATCGGCAATTGCTTTCAGGTGTTCAGGGTTGTTCTGATCGGCCAAGATTCCAGAATGAATTTTTGGGTGAAGGGTTTTAACGCGGCCGCCCATGATCTCGGGGAAACCTGTGTAGCTACTTACCTCAGTGACAGCAAAGCCTGCGTCCTGAAGAGTCTTTGCAGTTGAACCTGTTGAGAGGATTTCTACGCCCGCATCAGATAGGCACTGTCCGAGTTCGAGGAGGCGATCTTTATCGTAGACACTTACAAGTGCGCGTCGGATAGGTTTGCGATTAGCCATTGTTCTTCTCCAGGGTTGGTAAGAGTTCTGCAATGGTCGCAACTATGAGACCCCGTTCGACAATCTTAATGCGTTCATGAAGTGACTCTTCGGTATCTCCTGGCAAGATTTCTACGCGTTCTTGCGCAATCACTTTCCCGGTATCTATGCCTGCATCGACCCAATGGATGGTCGTACCGGTCTCGATTGCGCCTGCAGCCAGAGCATCGCGGACTGCATGTGCCCCTGGATAAAGTGGCAGAAGCGCTGGATGGCTATTGATGATTTTGAATTTACTTGTGATGCGCTCGGAGAGAATTCGCATAAAACCTGCGCTGATAACCAGATCTGGTTTGAGAGCCGCAATAAGTGTTTCTAATTCACGATCCCATTCAGAGCGATCAGGCAACATAGGAATGGTAAATGTTTCGATGCGCGCCTTATGCGCGCGATCAAGAACGGCAGCATCTTTCTTATCTGAAATTACTGCGACAATATCTGCTTCAAGGTGAGCATCGAATATGGCTTGAGCCAAAGTTCCGCTTCCTGAAGCCAGAATGACAATGCGCTTCATCGATTACTGCGATTCATGACAACAGTTGTTGCCGCAGCACCAATCCCGATTTCGAGTGCAGCCGAGAGTGCAAACTTCCAGATAGAGACTCCCATCGCCCCCATTTCAACAGTAATGAGTGATCCGCTCGCAAGATATCCAAGACCAATCAAACAAACCACAGTAAATGCATAGCTTTGGATGAGAGCTGTTATTCCGTAAACAAGAGACCAACGTGCAAGCAATACGCCAAGTCCAATAAAGAAAAGTATTCCGAGCAGCGCCCAAGGATGTTTCTGAGTTGGAAGAACACCAAGAAGTGGAAGAGCTGGGATTTGGCCAAGGTCATAAGACAGTGGCGAAATGATTGTTCCTGCACCCACTGCCAGACCAGTTCCAGAGAAATAGGCAGCGAGAGCAACTGCTGCATTAGGGAGGTAGAGAATATTCAAGAAGAGAAGTAGGACTCCACCAAATATTCCTGGTTCAAGAGAGATTGAAATTGTCTTTACTAAAGAGAAGTTAGCGAATATGAGTATCGAAAGAACGATAAATGATGCACCGATAATGAGTGCAGTAATTCGAGCTGCAATGCGCAACGGCCTTGATGGGTTTACGCGGTAGCCGGCCGTGAGAGTCGCAATCAGCGCAATCAGAAATGTAATGACCGGAGCTAAATACCACTGCGGTGTTACCGCAGTTGATTTACTCAAGAAAGCTAGAGCGGTCGCTAGTGCCATATAGAAGCTAGAGAAAATGATGCGCACTGCATTGATGTCATGGAAATCGCCTTGAAGACGATCAATGGCGCGATTAAATGCCGAGCGGATTGCAATAAATGGAAGTACTACTCCCCCGATAGGTAAGAAGGTGAGATATCCAGCTAGCCCTGTTGGTGGGAGTGAGAGCTGAAATGGAATGTGGTGTGCGCCAAGCCAAATCCAGACTGCGCCACGAATGGGATCGGTTGTGCTACCACTTGCACTTCCGGCCGTAGCCCAAGCAATCAGTGCGATGAATGAAAATGGGAGCAGAAGAAAAGCAACGCTACGAAGTACATGAGACAACGAGACCGAGAGGACGCGTTGCATCGGAAAATTAACGACCTAGGATGTCGCGCATCAACTGCGCAGTTTCACTTGGGGTCTGTCCGACCTTTACTCCTGCAGCTTCAAGCGCATCTTTCTTAGCCTGCGCTGTGCCTGAAGAACCAGAAACGATTGCGCCGGCGTGACCCATTGTCTTGCCTTCAGGTGCTGTAAATCCTGCAACGTAACCAACAACTGGCTTGGTGACATATTCAGAGATAAATGCAGCTGCGCGTTCTTCTGCATCTCCACCGATTTCACCGATCATCACAATCGCTGTTGTCTCAGGATCATCCTGGAATGCACGAAGGCAATCGATATGAGTTGTTCCGATAACTGGGTCTCCACCGATACCTACAGCAGTTGAGAATCCGATATCGCGGAGCTCGTACATCATTTGGTAAGTAAGAGTTCCTGACTTTGAAACAAGTCCGATTGGTCCGCGCTTAGTGATATCTGCGGGAATGATTCCAACATTTGATTGCTCGGGGCTGATAAGTCCTGGGCAGTTAGGTCCGATGATCTGTGTTGTTCCCTTTTGTAGTGAGTATGCATAGAAGTATGCAGAATCATGTACGGGAATACCTTCAGTGATCACAACAACGAGTGGCATCTTGGCATCGATAGCATCGATAACAGCTGCCTTTGCAAACTTAGGTGGAACGAATACAACAGAGACATTGGCACCTGTTGCAGCGATTGCCTCAGCAACTGTGTTGAAGACAGGAAGTGTTGTGCCATCGATATCGACGCTCTGGCCACCCTTGCCTGGCGTAACTCCACCAACAACTTTGGTACCTGATGCCAACATACGGCGGGTGTGCTTAGTTCCTTCAGAACCAGTCATGCCCTGAACGATTACCTTGCTTGATTCATTGATAAAGATTGACATTACTTTGCCGCCAATTCTGCAGCGCGTGATGCTGCTCCATCCATCGTTTCTGCTTGCTCAACCAATGGGTGGTTTGCAGCCGTAAGAATTGCGCGTCCTTCGAGGACGTTGTTTCCATCGAGACGAACCACGATTGGCTTCGTCGCCTTTGATCCAAGAAGCTCGAGGGCTTGAACGATTCCATTTGCAACAGCGTCACATGCAGTGATTCCACCAAATACGTTAACAAATACGCTCTTTACATCAGGATCGCCGAGAATAATTGAAAGTCCATCTGCCATAACCTGAGCCGATGCACCGCCTCCGATATCGAGGAAGTTAGCTGGGCGCATTCCACCGAACTTTTCGCCAGCGTAGGCAACAACATCGAGAGTCGACATGACAAGTCCTGCACCGTTTCCGATGATTCCGACCTGACCGTTATCAAGCTTTACGTAGTTAAGGCCCTTTTCCTTTGCAGCTGCTTCAAGAGCATTTGCAGTGTCATGATCGACGAGTGATTCATGATCTGGCTGACGGAAATCAGCGTTTTCATCGAGAGTGACCTTGCCATCGAGTGCAACGACGCGACCATCTTCTGTCTTCACGAGTGGATTAACTTCAACGAGAGTTGCATCTTCTGATTGGAAAGTTTCCCAGAGCTTGACCAATACATCAGCAACTTGATCTGCAACATCTGCAGGGAATTGAGCTTGAGCAACAATCTCTTTCGCCTTAGCAAGTGAAATTCCATCAACAGCACTTACTGGAACCTTTGCAAGTTTTTCTGGAGCTGTATGTGCAACTTCTTCGATATCCATTCCGCCAGCAACAGATGCCATCACGAGGAATGTGCGGTTAGAGCGATCGAGAAGAATAGAAACGTAATATTCATCAACGATTGGTGCTGCCTGAGCAATCATCACTTTGTGAACTGTGTGGCCCTTGATATCCATTCCGAGAATGGCGCTTGCCTTTTCAAATG
>CAZAET010000063.1:0-5311 GCA_964484215.1 uncultured Candidatus Planktophila sp.
GTTCGGAGATATCTTGACTGATATTGCAGCAGCTATCTGTGGCGGTATCGGCCTTGCGGCATCTGGAAATATCAACCCAACAGGTGCTTTCCCATCTATGTTCGAACCGGTACACGGTTCAGCTCCAGATATCGCTGGAAAGAACCTGGCTGACCCAACTGCGACAGTTATGTCTGTTGCAATGATGTTGGATCACCTTGGGCTAACTGATGCAGCGCGCGATGTTGAAAAGGCTGTGGCTGCTGATTTAGCATCACGCGGAGACGCAAAACGTGGCACAACCGAAATCGGTTCAGCGTTAGCAGAATTGGTGAAGTAAATGAAGATCACTCTCAATCCACAAGCAGTTCCAACAGCAGAGCGCGAAGAAAAGGTCGCTAACTGTGGTTTTGGAAAGTATTACACCGACCATATGGTCGTCTGCGAGTGGACTGAAGCAGGTGGTTGGCAAGAGCCAGAGTTAAAGCCTTACGGCCCAATCACTTTGGACCCTGCAACTGCTGTTTTTCATTACGGCCAAGAAATCTTCGAAGGAATGAAGGCATACCGCCAACCTGATGGCGGTATCGCACTCTTCCGCCCTGAAGCTAATGCCCGTCGCTTTGCACGATCTGCGCAGCGCCTGGCACTTCCTGAAATGCCAGAAGAGTTATTCCTCGAAACCGTTCATGCTCTTGTAAAACAAGATGCTGGTTGGACTCCTGGAAAAGTTGGCGAAGCGCTTTATATCCGCCCATTCATGATTGCTACCGAAGTCGGTCTTGGAGTTCGCCCAACAAATAAGGCGACCTACCTACTTATTGCGACCCCTGCAGGTGCTTACTTTGATCCATCAAAGGCTGTCTCTGTCTGGATTTCAACAGAATATGTCCGTGCAGCACAAGGCGGAACAGGTGAAGCAAAGTGCGGTGGAAACTATGCGGCTTCACTGGTTGCACAAAAGGCTGCAGCTAAAGAAGGCTGCGATCAAGTTGTTTGGATTGACGCAAAAGAACGCAAGTGGATTGAAGAGATGGGCGGCATGAACCTTTACTTCGTAAAGGGCAAGGGCGCTGATGCAACTGTCATCACTCCAAAGCTAACCGGCACACTTCTTCCTGGAATTACTCGCGACTCAATATTGTCTGTTGCTAAAGATCTTGGTTACAAGACAGAGGAAGTCATGCTCTCAATCGATGATTGGCGCGAAGGCGTTACATCGGGCGACATCTCAGAAATCTTTGCATGCGGTACCGCAGCAGTTGTCTCTCCAGTAGGACAAGCCAAATCTGCAATGGGTACTTGGGTTACAGGTGATGGACAACCTGGTCCAATCACCATGCAGATACGTAACCACCTGCTCGCAATTCAACATGGAACCACTGAAGATAAGCACGGCTGGGTTCAGAAGGTTGCGCTCTAATGTCATTTGATAAAGAGACTATTCATATCTATGACACCACTCTCCGTGATGGTGCGCAGCAAGAAGGTCTCAACCTCTCTGTCCATGACAAGCTCACGATTGCCCGTCATCTCGATGATCTAGGCGTTGGCTTTATCGAAGGTGGATGGCCTGGAGCAAACCCAAAGGACACAGAATTCTTCGCTCTCGCAAAGAAAGAACTTAAACTCAAGAACGCAACATTTGTAGCTTTTGGTGCGACTCGTCGCCCTAATGTAAAGGCAGCAGATGATGTTCTTCTTGGCGCACTCCGTGATTCAGGAGCACCTGCTGTAACTCTCGTTGCAAAGTCATATGACCGCCACGTGGACCTTGCGCTCAAAACAACTCTTGATGAGAACCTTGCAATGATCCGCGACTCTGTAAAGCACCTTCGCGACGAAGGTCAACGCGTATTTCTTGATGCTGAACACTTCTTCGATGGCTACCGTGCAAACCGTGCTTACGCTCTTGAAGTAATTCGCGTAGCGATGGAAGCAGGAGCTGATGTTGCAGCTCTCTGCGATACCAATGGCGGAATGCTTCCTGATGAAATTGCCGATGTTGTTCACGATGTATTGGGCGCTACTTCTGCCCGTCTTGGAATTCACTGCCATAACGACACCGGCTGCGCAGTTGCAAACTCAATGGCAGCTTATGCCGCAGGCGCCACACATATCCAAGGAACACTTAATGGATATGGCGAACGCACAGGAAACGCTGATTTGGTCACCATCATTGCAAACCTAGAACTTAAGAAGAAGAAAGAAGTCCTTCCTCAGAACGCACTTCGTGAATCTTTCCGAATCTCACATGCGGTTGCTGAAGTCACCAATATTTCACCATCGCCACGCCAGCCATATACAGGCGTCTCTGCATTCGCTCACAAGGCGGGTCTTCACGCATCTGCAATTAAGGTAGATCCATCTTTGTACCAGCATGAAGATCCAGCATCTGTCGGAAACGATATGCGTATGCTCGTCTCAGATATGGCAGGGCGTGCATCTATCGAACTTAAATCTATGGAACTCGGCATCGACCTTGGAGGAGACCGCGAACTTATAGGTCGCGTTGTAGATCGCGTCAAAGATATGGAATCACGCGGATTCACCTTTGAGGCAGCGGATGCATCATTCGAACTTCTTCTTCGGGAAGAAGCAACTGGAACTCGTCCATCCTTCTTCACAATTGATCATTGGCTCACCACGACTGAACGCGATGAGAAGAACTCAATCATTACAAAGGCTGAAGTAACTGTTACAGCTCAAGGCAAAGAGATCACTTGTTCAGGTGCAGGAAATGGTCCCGTTAATGCATTCGACAACGCACTTCGTGATGGACTCAACCAGCTCTATCCAGAACTTGCTTCACTTGAACTTACTGATTACAAGGTTCGTATCCTCGAAGGACGTCTGGGCACCGGTGCAGTGACTCGCGTACTTGTTGAAACTTCAGATGGAAAAGGCGAGTGGAACACAGTCGGTGTTCACGAAAACGTCATTGCTGCCTCAGCGATGGCTCTTGAAGATGCGCTTACATTTGGACTCTTACGACAAGGTCGCAAACCCGAATAGATTCAGCACACCTTTTGGTCTCGACTGCTATATCTTGTCGGAATGACCTCAAAGCTTGCAGGCAAAAGATTCTCGCAAGATGAATCTTCAGAATGGCTCGTGCAGAGGTTTCTCAAACTCAACTTTTCATCGTACGAAGAATTCGCGGCCCACGTTGGAATTGATCGTGGAACACTCTCTCGCTACTTCAGGCAAGAGCGTAGACCTTCAATAGATGTGGTTGCACCGTTATGCGAAGCACTTGAGGTATCGCCCGAAACTCTTTTAATTGCACTGGGTGCAATAGATAGAAAGAGCTAGCGCGCGTCTATAAAGAAGTCGGTTGTTCCAGCAATTGGTGTGAATGTTCGTTTTGTTTCATCATCAGCCCAGAGCGAGAAAGCCTGATCTCTTTCACCTGGCAAGAAAAGGTCTCCAACAAACTCTTCAATACTTTCAAATGTGAGATCGGTATTGATATTGAGAATGACCGCGCCCGCTTCGCGAGTTATCGAAGGAATCAAGTTGGATTCAGAGACTCGAATGCGCATATCTTTACCGTATCGTCTCTGATGCGTATCCGCATCAGACTCACGCAGGGTTTTCGGAGCCTGTGGATATATTCTTTATTCATGTCTGACTTTGAGGGAATTCAACAGGGATATACCCGCTACCTCGAGAAAGAGCGCAATCTTTCAACCCACACAGTGCGTGCATATCTAGGAGATCTTGAAAGTTTTCTCAACCACCTTCAGATGCAGAAGGTAGATCAATTCTCAGATCTCACAATCGCACATATTCGCTCCTGGTTAGCTAATCAACAAGTTAAAGGGGGAGCGCGCACAACGCTTTCACGTAGGGCTGTCTCTATTCGCCTCTTCACTAAGTGGGCGACTAAGAATGGATATCTGGCCAAAGATATTGGGGCAACCCTTGCAACACCTAAGGGTCACCGCACTTTGCCAGAAGTGCTTTCCGTTTCAGATGCGTCGACTGCGATGGATTCACTGGCTACTCGTGTTGCCGAAGAAGAGACTCCGCTGTCAAAACGCGATTGCGCAATTCTCGAAGTTCTCTACGCATCGGGTGCCCGCGTCTCTGAACTTTGCGGCCTTGACCTTGATGATGTTGATTACAACCGCAACACAATTCGGGTATTGGGTAAAGGAAATAAGGAGCGCACAATTCCTTTGGGTGGTCCTGCAATCAAGGCGCTCAATGATTGGCTTCAGAATGGCAGGCCATCTGTTGCAACAGATAAATCAGCGCGTGCAGTTTTTCTTGGATCTCGTGGCGGTCGTATTGATCAACGCACGGTTCGCACAATTGTTTATGAAGCACTCTCTGCTTTAGAAGGTGTTGAGCGAATGGGACCGCATGCTCTGCGACATTCTGCGGCGACTCATCTTCTTGAAGGGGGAGCAGACCTTCGCACTGTCCAAGAAATTCTGGGGCACGCATCCCTTGCTACTACCCAGATCTATACCCATGTATCGACTGAAAGATTGCAAAAGGCATTTAAACAGGCTCATCCAAGGGCCTAACTGCGTAGAAGTGGGTGGATTTTGCACCCCATTCAGGCGGGTAAGATTTGCCTCGCACCAATCGAAAGATCGGTGACATCTCAGCACCTATGTATGACTCGCTAGCGATGATTACAAGCCACTTCGGTCCAACAAGAAATTGATGGTCGGCGTTGTAGGTGCGACGGTCTTATCAAATTGTTAAGACATTAACCGAGCAGGTTTATTGCGCAGCGCGCAAAAACCTAAGAAGGAGCGTGCCGTCATGGCAGTAGTAACAATGCGCGAACTCCTCGACAGCGGAGTCCACTTCGGACACCAGACTCGTCGTTGGAATCCAAAGATGAAGCGTTTTATTTTCACAGAACGCAATGGCATCTACATCATCGACATCCAGCAGTCACTTGCACTTATCGATTCTGCTTATGCATTCGTTAAGGACACAGTTGCTAAGGGTGGCCACGTCCTATTCGTAGGAACAAAGAAGCAGGCTCATAAGCCAATCATCGATCAAGCAGCTCGCGTTGGCATGCCAACAGTTACAGAGCGCTGGTTGGGTGGAATGCTTACAAACTTCCCAACTGTCTACAAGCGTATTCAGCGTCTCAAGGAACTTGAAGCTCTCGAGACAGCTAACGACCTTTTGCTTACAAAGAAGGAACTTCTTGTTCTTCGTCGTGAGCGCGAAAAGCTTTTCAAGAACCTCGACGGTATCCGTCACATGACCAAGTTGCCTTCAGCAATTTGGGTTGTCGATACAAAGAAGGAGCACCTCGCAGTTCAGGAAGCTAAGAAGCTTGGCATTCCAGTTATCG
>CAZAET010000064.1:0-5268 GCA_964484215.1 uncultured Candidatus Planktophila sp.
ATGAGCCAACCACCGGACTTCACTTTGAAGATGTCAATAAACTCTTAGGAGTTCTTAAGCGTCTCGTTGAATCAGGAAATACCGTCATTGTGATTGAACATAATCTTGATGTCATCAAATCATCCGACTGGGTTATCGATATGGGACCTGAAGGCGGGTTCCGTGGCGGAACTGTTGTTGCCGAGGGAACACCTGAAGAAGTTGCGAAGGTAAAGGCTAGCTATACAGGTCAATACCTCGCCGAAATTCTTGCAACCAATCGCAAAGCAACTCCAGCAAAGATTTCAGCAAAAGCTGCGGCAAAGACTCCTGGAAAGAAATAGCAATGGCTGAGCCATCCAGTTATCGCCCCAAGGAGATTCCTGAAGAGCCAGGTGTCTATCGTTTCTATAACGCCAGCGACAAAGTTATCTATGTTGGTAAGGCAAAGAACTTAAAGAATCGATTGACTACGTACTTCGGGTCAAACCTTGCACAGAAGACGTACCGCATGGTTCATGAAGCAGTACGCGTCGACTGGACGATTGTTGGCACCGAACTTGAGGCACTCGCTCTCGAATTCTCTTGGATCAAGCAGTATCACCCGACATATAACGTTCAATTTAAAGACGATAAGTCATATCCCTATCTCGCCATTTCAATGGCCGATGAATTTCCTCGTATCTTTATTACTCGCAAAGAGAAGCGCCCTGGACTTAAATACTTTGGCCCATATACAAATGCTTGGGCGCTTCGAAATACCTATGAAGTGCTTCTCAAAGTCTTTCCCGTTCGTTCTTGCAGCGCAGGAAACTTTCAGCGAGCACAACGCACAAAACGCCAGTGTCTCTTGGGGGATATCGGAAAGTGTGCAGCTCCTTGCGTTGGCTGGGTAACTCCTGAAGAGCATAAAGAGATTGCAGTAAAGCTTGATGCATTTATGGAGAAGGGTATGGAGAACCTTCTTCCAACCCTGCGCGCCGAAATGGCGACAGCATCTGAAAAGGAAGAGTTTGAACGCGCAGCCCGACTCCGCGATCAGATTGAATCATTTGAAAAGGCTCAGCGCTCTACACAAGGGAATCTCTCCGATGATCTCGATGGAGATTTCATCTCCTTGCACGAAGAAGGCCTTCATGCCGCTGGCTCAATCTTCATCGTGCGTCGAGGTTCGATTAAGGGATCGCGGTCTTGGATTGTCGATCAAGAACGAGCTCTTGAAGGTGATGACCAAATCGGTTCACTCTTCTTCTCCATTTACAGTCAGAGCGCACCCACAGATATTCCTTCAGAAATTTATCTCAACGCCGAACCTGCTGATCGAATAGCGCTAGAAGAGTGGTTGACCTCGCTTCGCGGCGCCCGGGTTTCTATCAAAGTTCCACAGCGTGGTGAGAAGGTTGAACTCCTTCAGACAGTTGAGCGCAATGCTCATTACGCACTCGTTCAATACTTGAGCAAACGAGCGACAGATGCCGCTGTCTCTGGAAAGGCACTGCTTGAACTCGAAGAAGAGCTCCAACTTTCTCGGACGCCACTTCGCATTGAGTGTTATGACATCTCAAACATTTCCGGTACATCTGTCGTTGCATCCATGGTGGTGTTCGAAGATGGTCTAGCGAAGAAGAGTGAATACCGTAGATTTATTATCGATACCGATACGGCTCAAGATGACACTCGCGCGATGCATCAAGTTATTACGCGCCGCATGAAACGACTACTTGCTGATCGAAACGTTAATCAAAGTGAGGTCGCTGAGACGGGTGGCAAGCTCAGCAAATTTGCATACCCACCACAACTCATCGTTGTCGACGGTGGCGCTCCACAAGTTGCCGCTGCACAACGGGCACTTGATGAACTTGGAATTACCGATGTTGCCTTGTGCGGATTAGCGAAGCGACTTGAGGAAGTCTGGATGCCGGGGGATAAGGACCCACTTATCTTGCCTCGAACATCTGAAGGAATGTATCTACTTCAGCGCATCCGCGATGAAGCGCATAGATTTGCCATCACTTTCCATAGATCCCGCCGCTCAAAAGTTATGCTCGAATCCCTTCTCGATGAGATTCCTCAACTCGGAGAGACGAGACGAGCAGCGCTCCTTGACAGATTTGGTTCGGTAACAGCGATGCGAAAAGCAACAGCTGAAGAACTTGCATCAACACCGGGCATTGGAGCGACAATCGCCTCCATCATCTACGCCCACCTACAAAATTTCACCCAATCAGGCGTTGATATGGCAACCGGGGAGATACTTGACACCTAAGGCAGAATGTTAGGTATGGCGACACAAGAACTTCTGATTCTTACAGGCATGTCAGGTGCAGGGCGTTCGACTGTTGCCCACGCACTCGAAGATCTCGGTTGGTATGTCGTCGATAACCTGCCCCCAGCGCTTTTGCCGCAATTAGCCGAACAGAGCCTCGATACCCACGCTGCTCTGGCAGTAGTCGTCGATGTTCGCGGTGGAAAGTTCTTCGATGAACTCAATAACGCACTGTCCCAGCTTAAGAGTTCAGCAACTCCCTACCGCCTTCTCTTTCTCGATGCATCTGATCAAGCGCTCGTACAGCGATTTGAATCAACGCGTCGACCACATCCGCTACAGGCAAAAGATCGCATCGTTGACGGAATTGCACGCGAACGTGCCAAGCTTGAAGAAATCCGCGCACAAGCCGATGTGGTTATTGATTCCTCCAATCTCAACGTCCATCAATTAGAAAAGCGCACCTCCGAAATCTTTGCAGCAGGAATGCTGCCAACTCTTCGCGTTAACGTTCTCTCATTCGGATACAAGTACGGAATTCCGGTTGATTCAGATCTCGTGCTTGATTGTCGCTTTATACCGAATCCACACTGGATCCCTGAACTACGTCCATTGAATGGTTTGGATAAACCCGTCTCTGACAAAGTCCTTGGCAGCGATGGAGTCGAAGATTTCGTGAAGAGTTATGTTGGCGTCGTTCAGAAGATGATTCCTGGATATTTCCGAGAAGGAAAGAAGTACGTAACGATTGCTATTGGTTGCACAGGCGGAAAGCATCGCTCTGTCGCAATCGCCGAGGAAATCGCTCGTCAGTTGACGACATCATCTAAGGATCTTGAAATTACTGCACATGCAACACATCGCGATGTAGGACGGGAATGAGTTCAGATAAAAAAGTTGTAGCGCTCGGGGGAGGACATGGCTTAGCCGCAACTCTCACCGCGCTCCGTAGTTTTACTTCTAGTATCACTGCAATCGTGACGGTTGCAGATAATGGTGGATCTAGCGGTCGTCTTCGTACTGAGTTTCCAATTCTTCCTCCAGGTGATTTACGCATGGCACTCGCAGCGCTATGTAGCGATGATGATTGGGGCAGAAGTTGGGCAGAAATCATGCAGTATCGCTTCACCAGCGAAGGCGAACTGAACGGTCATGCTGTCGGCAATCTCTTACTCGCGGCGTTATGGGATCGCGATGAAGATACCGTCGCTGGCCTAGATCGCGTGGGCGCACTTCTGAAAGTGATTGGTCGTGTACTGCCTATGGCATCGGCACCTTTAGATATTGAAGCGACTTTTGAGAATTCGATTGGTACAAAGATTGTTCGGGGACAAGCTGAAGTCGCGACAACCAAGGGCAGACTTAAATCAATCCGCATCATCCCTGAAAATCCCACCGCATACCCCGAAGCACTCACCGCAATCGCTGATGCTGATTGGATAACGATGGGACCTGGTTCCTGGTTCTCTAGTGTTATTCCGCATCTTCTGGTGCCCGCACAACGTGATGCCATCGCTGCATCTGGGGCAAAGAAAATTTTGCTGCTTAATCTCGATACGGCAGATAAGTCAGCGGGGGAGTACGCAGGTTATTCACCGCTCGAACACCTTCGCATCTTGTCCGAATATGCCCCGGAACTTCACTTTGATTGCGTAGCTATCGACAGCTCTGCCGATGGGCAGGATGAATTACGTGCGCATCTTTCAACCATAGGTTCAGAGTTGGTGGTTGCCGAATTACGCAGTGCAGGGTCACCTTTGCACCATGATGTGAAAAAATTAGGTCAACTTTTCTCACACATTGACTCCGAAATACTGGTTGGATAACCCCCATGGCAATGACAGCAGCAGTTAAAGACGAGCTCAGTCGTCTCTCTGTTACGAAGCCTTGTTGTCGCAAAGCCGAAGTTTCTTCGCTCTTGCGTTTTGCTGGCGGGCTACATATTGCCGCAGGAAAAGTTGTTATTGAGGTCGAGCTCGATACCTCACAGAGCGCTCGTCGCCTGAAAAAAGATATTGCCGATATTTACGGGCACGACAGTGATTTAGCGGTGCTCTCATCAAGTGGACTACGTAAAGGATCGCGATATGTCGTTCGAGTCATTGAGGCAGGAGATGCTCTTGCTCGCCAGACTGGCCTGATTGATGCAAATGGTCGCCCGGTTCGCGGACTCCCGCCACAAGTTGTTGCGGCAAATGTCTGCGACGCCGAAGCAGCTTGGCGTGGTGCATTTATCGCACATGGTTCATTAACAGAACCAGGTCGCTCTTCTTCTCTTGAAATTACCTGTCCAGGACCAGAAGCAGCTCTCGCTCTTGTTGGCGCAGCGCGTCGACTCAACATCGTTGCAAAGGCGCGTGAAGTTCGCGGTGTAGATCGAGTTGTTATTCGCGATGGAGATGCGATTGGCGTTCTACTCACTCGCCTCGGCGCACATGAAAGCGTCCTTGCTTGGGAAGAACGTCGCATGCGTCGTGAAGTGCGTGCGACCGCAAATCGCCTTGCCAACTTTGATGATGCAAACTTGCGCCGTTCTGCACGAGCAGCTGTTGCAGCTGCAGCTCGAGTGCAACGCGCGATGGAAATCCTCGGCCCAGAGATTCCAGATCATTTAAAGGAAGCTGGCGAACTTCGTATTTCTCACGGACAAGCAAGTCTTGAAGAGCTCGGTTCACTTGCGACCCCGCCAATGACTAAGGATGCAATCGCAGGTCGTATCCGCCGCCTCCTAGCTATGGCAGATAAGCGCGCACAAGAGCTCGGTATTCCTGACACTGAAGCGGGACTTTCTCCAGATCTGCTCGGCGAGTAATACTCAACTCGCATCGAAAGTGAGCCTTCGCACGCTCACTGACCGGCCGGTAGCAATCCACAGGCTGATAGACTTCAACCCAAGCCCCCAATGTTGTGGTGTAACTGATAGCCACCTATATGCGGGGCATTTCACTTTCTAGAAGAGGTTCTCATAATGATTAATGTCGGAATTAATGGTTTTGGACGTATTGGCCGCAACTTCTTTCGCG
>CAZAET010000065.1:0-5266 GCA_964484215.1 uncultured Candidatus Planktophila sp.
GTGTGAGAAGCCTTTGGGAATGAATGCGGCAGAAGTAAAGGAAGCGATTGCTGTTTCAGAGGCTATGGGCGTTTTATTTGTTGAGGCTTCCTGGAATAGATGGCATCCACGTACACAGCGTATTCAAGAGATTGTTCAGTCGGGTGAATTGGGTGCGACTAAGCGCATCCGTGCAGCTTTTACCTACGACGGATTAGATGGCGGCAACATTCGCCTTGATCCAACTATTGGTGGGGGAATCTTGTATGACTTGGGGCCGTATTCAACTGTTGCACCGTTGTGGTTGATGGACTTCCCTGAAGTTTCTAATTTATCTGTGCAATCTGTAAAGCATTCAGGTGGCGTTGATGAGACGACTCGTGTGAATTACAAGTTGGGCAATACAGTGTGTGAGACAGTGGCTTCGTGCAATATTCCTGAGACCAGCTGGTTGATTGTTGATGGTGAAAAGGGAAGTGCGAAGATGTTGGGCGATAACGTCTTTAATTCACGCCATGCAGGCAGCTTGCTTGAAGTTGAAGTTGGCGGGGTTAAGCGCGTTGAAGAGTTTGGTCCAGTAGATCCGTATCAAATCATGGCCGATAACTTTGCGCGCAAGGCTCAGGGTGGCAGTGATTGGGTAATGCCGCTTACAGAATCTGTGCGCTTTGCTGAACTCTTTGATGCAGCTTTTGCTCAGATGGGTAAGTAACTACTTAGTCTCTGCAATGCGAGCTTTGACCATATCGAGGATTAACTTCTCTTCGACTTTCCAGTCATTAGGGATACCGATGGTCTTCTTATTAAGAGTTAGGTGAGCTAGACGATCTCTAAAGGTGTCTAAAACATCGGTTGACCATGGAGCCATCAAAATATGTTTGGTGGCACAGGATGCGCCGAAGATGTAATCATCACCTAACTTGAGCATTGGCTGATTCCAGGCGATCACAAGTTCAGTCTTTGGGTATTTAGTTTGAATCACTTTAAAGATCTTGCGCAGAGTTGTGGCTTGCTTTGGATCAATGGTTTTGTAGTAATCAGCTGGGGTGTCATGGCGGCGGGAAGAAGTAGAGCCGCGGGAGTACATAACCAATGCGTTGGCATGGGCTTGAGAGAAGCCGTAATTCTCGCGCAGGTGGGCAATCTGTTGTGGGTACTTCTCGTCCTTGATTTCCTTCATGACTTTGAACCAGTAGGACATCTTTTCGCCGTAGCGCTTTTCAATAGCGGGGAAGTGCGCTTCGCGGGAAGGATCTTTAGGCATGGGCTAATGGTAATTGCACCTGTGAGTACTATTTCAACTCTATGAATGAAGCATCTCTTGCAATCGATGTCGGAGCTACCAAGGTAGCAGTCGGCTTAGTGACGCGTTCTGGGCAGGTGCTTGCTCGCATTGATGTGAATTCGAAGGCGGGCTCGATTGAAGATCTCAATGGTTCATTGGCTGCGGCGATTAAGAACGTGATGGCCACACCTGATGTTGTTGTGGTGGGCGCAGGTATTGGATCAGCGGGCCCAATCGATAATGTGAAGGGCACAATTAATCCGGTCAATATTGGCCATTGGGTTGATTTCTCTTTAGTTGATTTTGTCCGTGAAGTTTCAGGACTTTCTTCGGTTCGAATTATTGGCGATGCAAGCGCACTTGCTTATGCCGAATTTGTTTTGGGTGCGGGCCGGGGTGCAACCAACTTAATGGGAATTGTTGTTTCAACCGGTATTGGTGGTGGCGTTGTTCTCAATGGCGCATTCCATGTCGGGCGCACAGGTAATGCGGGAATGATTGGCCATAGCGTTGTGGTGCAGGGTGGAAATGAATGTGCGTGTGGTCAACATGGATGCGTTGAGGCATATTCAAGTGGCACCAATATGGCGAAAGATTTTGGCGCAGAAAACTTTGAGGCTGTCGCAGGTGCTGCGCGTTCAGGTGATGTTGCAGCCATTGCAGCTATAGAAAAGGGTGCAGCTGTTTTGGCTCTGGGGCTTTTGAATGCAGTGGCGTTGATGGATCTCGACACCATTGTGGTGGGCGGGGGAGTTATGTCAGCCGATGATGTGTATTGGCCGATATTGGTCAAGCACTTTGAAAAAGAGATGAAAGTGCTCAATTTCCCTGGAAATGTGGCGTTAAAGAAGGCAACACTCGGCAAAGATTCAGGACTTGTTGGCGCTGGTTTGGTTGGATTCATCTCACCAACAGAAAGGGCATAGCGTGCTGGAATTCTCAGAACGTCCGTGGGGCACTTATCAAGTGCTTCATAGCAACGCCTTTTCACAGGTCAAGGAAATTACCGTGAAGGCCGGAGCTCGCCTTTCTTATCAAACACATGAAAAGCGCGCAGAGCACTGGTTTATTACTCAGGGGCCAGCGATTGTCACTATCGATGGAGTTACAAAGACTCTGCAGATGGGTGAATCAGTTGATATCGCGATCGGTGTTGCACACCGTATGGCAGCTCCTGAAACAAATGGTGTGACTTTTATTGAAGTACAGACCGGTACTTACTTTGGCGAAGATGACATCGTGCGCCTTGAGGATGATTTCGGCCGCAACTAATGAAGGTTGTGCGGCGCAGCGTTACTGAAGGTTTCTCACTCGCCCTCAATACACCGCAAGGACATAAGACTTTTCCGGCATCGGTTCCGGGTTCAATACACACTGATCTGATTGCAGCGGGCGTCATCGGTGACATTCGCATCGATGGCACAGAGGCAGAGCAAGAGTGGATCCGTAACGCTGATTCAGTTTATTCGGCGCAGATTCCGGCACAGAGTGGCGGCGGCAAATACGAACTGAAATTTGATGGCCTTGATACCTTGGCAACTGTTTCTGTAAATGGCGCGGTGAAGCTGCAAAGTGAAAACATGCATCGCGCGTATTCAATTGATGTCACTGATGGCGCATCTGGTGCAATGGACCTGAAGGTTGAATTTAAAGCACCTCTTCCTGAAGCGTTGAAGCGACAAATTGAAATGGGGAAGTATCCCAACCCATATGACATGCCCTATAACTACTTTAGAAAGATGGCGTGCAGCTTTGGTTGGGATTGGGGTCCCATCACAGTTACAAGCGGAATTTGGAAACCTATTTGGTTGATGCAGTGGGATGAAGGAATTCTTGATGAAGTAGGAATCGTTAGTGATGTAGTTGGCGGTATTCCGCAGTTACGTGTGCGCACTGTGGGCCGTGGAAGTGCAACAGCTGTTTCGGTGCGCATCAGCGACCATGGCAAAGAGAAGAGAATTACAACGACTTTAGGTAGCGATGAAGTCATTACCTGTGAAGGCTTTGAGCTCTGGCATCCCCGTGGATTCGGTGATCCAACCCTGTATTCAGTTGAGGTAACACTTCTTAACGCTGCAGGTGACGTTATTGATGAAGTCGTTAAGCGAGTGGGCTTTAGGCACGTATCTCTGGATCAAAGTAACTTCGGTGACCGTCAGATGTTTGCAATCTGCGTCAATGGCAAGCGAGTCTGGGCCAAGGGAGTGAATTGGATTCCTGATGATCCATTCCCGCATCGAGTAAGCAAAGAGCAGTATGCGCAGAAGATTCAGGACCTTTACTCGGTTGAGGTAAATGCCATCCGCGTGTGGGGTGGGGGAATCTATGAATCAGATGATTTCTATGACTTATGTGATGAACTCGGAATTATTGTCTGGCAGGACTTCCTCTTTGCATGTGCGGCATACCCAGAAACTCCTGCGATGTTTGAAGAAGTTGCCGGTGAAGCACGCCAAGCAATTACTCGGTTGGGTTCACATGCCAGCCTTGTCATGTGGTGCGGTGGCAATGAATGTATTGAAGGTTTCCAGCATTGGGGATGGCAAGAAGCGTTAGCAGGTAAAGCGTGGGGGCTTAATTTCTATCTCGATACTTTGCCGGCAGCGTTGGCAGCCTTAGATGGATCTCGTCCTTATATTCCGGGTTCGCCTTTCTCAACACTGAAAGAAGATGTGAAGGATTTTTCATCGGGAACTAATCACATCTGGGATGTCTGGAATGAGACCGGGTATCAGCGGTATGAAGAGTATTCGCCATCTTTTTCAGCAGAGTTTGGATATAACGGACCTGGTTCGTGGCGCACGTTAACCAAGGCAATCGGTAAAGCGAATTTAGATTCAGCAGATGCTGATTTAGCCACGCACCAGAAAGCATTCTTCGGAATGGATAAAGTGGCAAATGGTCTGGTGCGCGAATTCAGTAAGGAATTTACGCAAGGCCCTGCTTGGTATTTTGCAGCGCAGCTGGTGCAAGCACGCGCTGTTGAAATTGGTTTAAAGCACTTTAGAAGCCAGTACGAGACATGTTCAGGTTCAGTCTTGTGGCAATACAACGATATGTGGCCGGCAATTAGCTGGGCAGTTCTTGATTCAGCTTCATCCAGGAAGCTGAGTTGGTATGCAATGCGCGAGGCATATAGGCCGCAGGTATTGCACTTCTCAGGCAAAGAGCGAAAGCTGATCTTGATTAACGATACGGATAAGCCATGGCACGACATGCTCAACCTGCATCTGGTTGCGAAGAACGGTGAAGTCATTGAGCAGAGCTCACGAGAAGTAGTTCTGGCTCCGCGTTCGCAGGCAAGTTATGAATTGGGCGAAGTGCTTAAGACTGCTGGCGTTTCAACGATTGATGGTTATTTGGTTGCAGAACTTGGCGAGATACGAACTGCTCGACGTATCTTCGATGCAGCTGTGCAAGAAGTGTGTGGGCACAACGTGACTCTGACTGAAAGAGTTGAGGGCAAGCAGGTGCAGGTTCTTGTGCAGGCTGAGTGCTTTATTCACGAGCTTTCGATACTTCCTGAATTAGTTGCCGCAGATCGCGTTACGGTATCGGCTGAGCGAGTTACCTTGCTGCCCGGTGAATCCATCAACATCGTGATTGATTGCTCTAGTGCCGAAGATGCCAAGAAAGTTGCGGCACATATAGAAGAAATTACCTGGAGCCTTAACCGTTTAATGAATTAAAGCGAGCGCAGAACTGCTGTAACGATTCCCAAGACTTCGCAATTGTCGCCATCGATTGGCGCGAAGTCATCATTTGCAGGAAGCAACCAGATGTGGCCGCTCTTGCGTGAGAATGTTTTTACAGTTGCTTCGCCATCAATCATTGCTGCAACGATGTCACCGTTGTTGGCATCTTTCTGCTGACGAATAACAACGTAATCGCCATCGCAGATTGCTGCATTGATCATGGATTCACCCTTGACCTTGAGCATGAAGAGTTCGCCCTTGCCAACGAGTGATTCAGGAAGTGGGAATGTTTCTTCAACTTGTTGAT
>CAZAET010000066.1:0-3675 GCA_964484215.1 uncultured Candidatus Planktophila sp.
GGACCTAGCTTCTGGGAGCGCTCATCATGACAGCACGCGAACGAATCGCCGGTAACGTCGCAGGATATGTAGACGATCGCACTGGTGCTGCAAAGTGGATGAAGAAGAACCTCACCAAGGTCTTCCCTGATCACTGGTCATTCTTACTTGGCGAAATCTGCCTTTACTCATTCGTCATCCTTCTTCTCTCTGGAACCTTCCTGACATTTTGGTTCGACCCTTCCATGAAGGAAGTTGTCTATGACGGTTCTTACGAACCGCTTAAGGGTCTTGAGATGTCTGCGGCCTACGCATCAACTCTTGATATCTCATTCGAAGTTCGCGGTGGACTTCTGATGCGTCAGATTCACCACTGGGCAGCCTTGATCTTTATGGTGGGAATTGTTGTCCACCTTCTCCGTGTTTACTTCACTGGCGCTTTCCGTAAGCCACGTGAATTTAACTGGATCATCGGAGTCGGTCTCCTAACTCTCGGAATCGTTGAAGGTTTCTTGGGTTACTCACTTCCCGATGACCTTCTCTCGGGAACTGGTATCCGTATTGCGGAGGCGATTATTCAGGCGCTTCCTGTTGTCGGTTCCTACCTAGCTTTCTTCGCATTCGGTGGAGCGTTCCCAGGTGAAGCATTCATTCCACGTATTTATACAGTTCACGTTCTCTTGCTGCCTGGCATCTTCCTTGCACTGATCACAGTGCACTTGATGTTGGTCTGGTACCAGAAGCACACTCAATTCCCTGGTCCAGGACGCACCGAAAAGAACGTTGTTGGCTATCCATTGATGCCTGTCTACATGGCTAAGGCTGGTGGATTCTTCTTCATCGTATTCGGTGTGACAGCGTTCCTCGGAGCCGTTGCTTCTATCAACCCAATCTGGCTCTATGGTCCATATACGCCTGGACAAATTTCAGCTGGTTCACAACCCGATTGGTATATGGGATGGCTCGACGGACTTGTTCGCATGGCTCCCCCACTTGAAACCCATGCCTTTGGCTACACAATCTCATGGAACATTTTGATTCCAGGTTTGATCTTGCCAGGAATTATGTTTACCGGTCTTGCTCTCTATCCATTTATCGAGAGCTGGGCTACTGGAGATAAGCGCGAGCACCATCTCCTTGATCGTCCACGTAATGCGCCGAACCGCACCGCTATTGGTGCGATGGCTCTAACGTTTACATTGGTTTCTCTGCTTAACGGCGGTAACGACATCATCGCAACAACATTTGATTTAACAATCAATCAGATGATGTGGTTCTCTCGTATCGGTGTCATCGTTCTTCCACCGATTGCCTTTGTCGTGACTAAACGTCTCTGCCTATCGCTACAGCGTGCAGATCGTGATCTCGTCCTTCATGGCCGCGAAACAGGTCGACTCGTTCGTATGCCTAGTGGCGAATTTGTGGAAGTACATGAGCCAATCTCTCCAGAGAAGGCATGGCTTCTTACATCTCACGAGCAGCTAGCTCCACTTGAACTACCTGAACACGATTCGGCTGGAGTTCGTCGCCCTGCAGCGATTAGAAATAAGATTCGTAACAGAATCTCACGCGCTAACGCAGTTGCAGTACCAAAGGCAACAGCAACTGAGCGCCGTGAACTAGAAGGCCATCACTAAGTAGTTAAAAAACGACCCTGTCTCGCGATATGTGAGTAGGGTCGTTTTTTTATGCGCCTGTGTAGTGGTGTGAAATACTTGCGAAAGCTTGATCGAGAATCGCAAAGCCTTCACGGATTTCCGCTTCAGTCACATTACATGGTGGGCAGATATGCATTCTGTTGTAGTTGTTGAATGGGAATAGCCCTAGCCTCTTACACGCAGCAACTAATTCATTCATCGCAGGACTTGATGCTCCATATGGCGCAAGAGGTGCACGGGTTGCGCGATCAGTAACGAGGTCAAGAGCCCAGAAGACACCTTTGCCACGTACTTCGCCGATAACTTTATGCTTTGCCATCAATTCTTGAAGAAGTGGCTTAATGACATTCTCACCGATTGCCGCAGCGTTTTCGACCATCTTCTCGTCCGCCATGACATCGATAGTGGCAACAGCTGCAGCAGTTGCGAGTGGATGACCGCTGTAGGTCAGACCTCCTGGGAATACTCGATCGTTGAAGGTTGCAGCGATTTCATCACTGATAACAACCCCACCAAGTGGAACATATCCACTATTAACGCCTTTCGCGAAGACAATGAGGTCTGGTTCGACAGAAGAGTGTTGGTAGGCAAACCACTTACCTGTGCGGCCAAAGCCTGACATGACTTCATCTGCAATCCATTTGATTCCATATTTATCGCAGAGAGCACGAACGCCTTCAAGGTAACCGACTGGAGGCACGAGCACGCCTGCTGTACCAACGACTGATTCAATAAGAATTGCAGCAACGGTATTTGGACCTTCGAAGATGATTACTTGTTCTAGATGTTCGAGGGCGCGCTTGCACTCTTCCTCTTCGTTCTGTGACCAAAATGCTGAGCGATAGAGATATGGACCAAAGAAATGAACGTGTCCATAGGAGTATTCATTAGGCCAACGACGTGGGTCGCCGGTTGAAGTAATCGCCGCGCCTGTGTTGCCGTGATAACTACGGTAGAAAGAGAGAATTTTGTGGCGATTGGTGTGGAGTCGAACTAAACGGATAGCGTTTTCGATTCCATCTGCTCCACCATTGGTGAAAAAGACTTTGTTGTGGTGAGCGCCAGCGCGTTCAGTGATGCGCTGCGCCGCTCTACCGCGCGCTTCGTTTGCATGTTGAGGGGCAACGGTTGTGTAGAGCGCTGCCTGTTCCTGAATCGCGTTAATCACCTTTGGGTGTTGGTGGCCAATATTTGTAAAGACTAACTGACTTGAGAAATCTAGATACTTATTGCCATCGAAATCCCAGAAGTAACTTCCTTCTCCCCCTGCAACAGGAAGCGGAGAAATTTGGGCTTGTGCTGACCATGAGTGAAACACATAGGAACGATCTAGGTCAGCGACCTCTTTGCCGCGAGTTGGGTCTGCAGGTGGTTGAGTCATAGCCGTATTCAATCAGTTCCGTGCGAAAAAAGTGAGAGGCTAATTCCGAATAACGAGTGCAACGCCCATTGCCGTCATGGCGATTCCAATAATTCCGATGGCTGAAACCTTTTCCCCGAAGAGAACGAAGGCTTGTAGGACCGCCATCGGTGGAACCAGATAGAGAAGGCTCGAAACCTTTGCAGCCGATCCTTTATTCAAGAGCCATAACAAGAGGAGAACTGCAGCGATTGAAGTAATCAAGACCGCCCATGCCATCGTCCAGAAGGTTGTATGGGTTAGTTCTATCGAAGTCTTGCCTCTTGCTATCGAAACAAGGAGGAGAACTACACCAGCAACCGCGAATTGATAGGTCGTGCCAATCATGAGTGGAATCGAATGACCAATCTTCTTCTGAAGAAGTGTTGCGATTGTGCTTCCAGCTAGTGCCATAAAGAGAAAGGCCAAGGACTCAGCCGTAAAACCATCAGTACCTGAAAGTTTTGGCAGTACGACTAAAACGACACCAGCTAACCCAAAGACGAGTCCTGACATTTGTCTACGAGTCAGAGGCTCAGAAAGTAATTGCACCGCGAGCAAAGAAACGATGATTGGCTGCATGCTTGTAATAACAGATGACAACCCAGCCGGAGCGCCTAGTTCTACTGCATACCAAAC
>CAZAET010000066.1:3775-5201 GCA_964484215.1 uncultured Candidatus Planktophila sp.
CCAAGTGCAATGAGAGTGAGCCACCAACCAATGATCAATCCAAGTCCCATTGCTGTTGCGCTGAGTGCGACCGGAAGAGGCCACCATGAATGTGGGCTATAGAAACCAAGTTCGCCAGCATCATCTGCAATTTCCGCGTTGAGATCATCTGATGGAATATCGAAGCCGATGCGCTTTTGCGTAAACCAGATATAGAAACCAACCATGCCAGCTAAACATGCAGCAAGAATCATGCCGGTAATGCCGACCGCTTCCCCACCAACTACGTAATAGACAATCGCCATGATGACATAGAAGATTGAAAGTCCAACAAAGAGTTTCCAATTAGCCTTCATGATTAATGTCCTTCTGTCTTAATGTGAGGATGGTGGAGATCAAATGCTGGGCGCTCAGAACGAATACGTGGCATTGATGTGAAGTTATGACGTGGTGGTGGACATGAAGTCGCCCACTCGAGAGATGCTCCGTAGCCCCATGGGTCATCAACATTGACCAACGGTGACTTACGTGTGATCCACACGTTGACGAAGAATGGAATCATTGAAAGAGCCAATAGGAAAGAACCGACAGTTGAAATCATGTTCATTCCAGTAAATCCATCGGTAGCTAAGTAGTCGGCGTAACGACGTGGGAAGCCCTTAATTCCAAGCCAGTGCTGGATTAGGAATGTGAGGTGGAAACCGAAGAAGAGCGTCCAGAAGTGAATCTTTCCAAGGCGTTCATTGAGCATGCGACCTGTGAACTTAGGCCACCAGAAGTAGAACCCTGCGAACATCGCGAAGACCACAGTTCCGAAAAGTACATAGTGGAAGTGCGCTACAACGAAGTAAGAAGCAGATACTGCGAAATCAAGTGGTGGTGAAGCAAGGATGATTCCAGTGATTCCACCGAAGAGGAACGTTACGAGGAAGCCCATAACCCAGAGCATCGGAGTTTCGAAGGTGACGTGGCCACGCCACATAGTTCCGATCCAGTTGAAGAATTTAACTCCAGTTGGAACACCGATGAGGAATGTCATAAATGAGAAGAATGGAAGAAGCACCTTGCCTGATGCGAACATGTGGTGAGCCCACACTGCAACAGAGAGCGCTGAGATTGCGATAGTTGCAGCAATCAAACCCTTGTAACCGAAGATTGGCTTACGGCTAAAGACAGGCAAGATTTCAGTTGCGATTCCGAAGAATGGAAGGGCGAGGATGTAAACCTCGGGGTGTCCAAAGAACCAGAACAAGTGTTGCCACAACATGGCTCCGCCGTTTGCAGGATCGAAGAGGTGTGTACCAAAGAGACGATCTGATTCAAGCCCCAAGAGAGCTGCAGCTAATGGAGGGAAAGCAAGGAGAACAAGAATTGAAGTAAGGAGTACGTTCCAAGAGAAGATAGACATACGGAACATCGTCATTCCAGGTGCGCGCATTGTGAAGAT
>CAZAET010000067.1:0-5183 GCA_964484215.1 uncultured Candidatus Planktophila sp.
AAGGAGCAGCGCGTGATTAAGTTTGAAAATGTAACGAAGATTTACTCAGGTCAGGATCGCCCTGCCCTCGATAGCGTGAGCCTTGAAATCACTAAGGGCGAATTCGTCTTCTTGGTCGGTATGTCAGGTTCCGGTAAGTCAACCTTCTTACGTTTGATCCTGCGCGAAGAGCGACCAACCTCAGGAATTATTCACGTCGCTGGAAAAGATCTTGGAACACTTGCAAACCATAAGGTTCCAGAACTTCGTCGCCAGCTCGGAACTGTCTTCCAGGATTTCCGCTTACTTCCAAATAAAACTATTTCAGAGAACATTGCATTCTCACTTCACGTTCTTGGTTACTCGCAGAAAGAAATCAACCGCGAAGTTCCAGAGATGCTTGAACTCGTTGGTCTTGAAGATAAGGGCGATCGTCTGCCATCTGAAATTTCTGGTGGAGAACAACAGCGCGTGGCTATTGCTCGCGCATATGTGACTCGTCCATCAATCATCATCGCCGACGAACCAACAGGAAACCTTGACCCTGCACTCTCTGTAGGAATCATGAAATTACTTGATCGCATCAATCGTGAGGGCACAACAGTATTGATGGCTACACACGATTCGGGAATTGTTGATCAGATGCGCAAGCGCGTAATCGAACTTGATGGCGGCCATGTAATCCGCGACCAGGTTCGTGGCGTTTATGGATACACAGGTTAATTCGTCAAGCTAATCTTCAAGGGATATGAGGTAGAAAAATGCGCGCAGGATTCTTAATGAGTGAAGTCCGAATCGGACTTCGTCGTAACCTCACCATGACCTTTGCCGTCATCGTCACTGTTGCTATCTCACTTTCACTCCTTGGTATCGGATTACTTTCGAATTCTCAGGTCAGCGCCATGAAGGATTATTGGTATGACAAGATCGAAGTATCTGTATTCCTCTGCGGATCTCTCTCTGAATCACCTTCATGTGCAGGCGGAGTTGTCACTCCTGAGCAGCGCGCAACAATTAAGGCAGATCTTGATGCACTTCCAGTAGTAGATAGCGTCTTCTATGAATCACAGACAGAAGCATTTGCGCGCTTTAAAGAGCGCTTTAAGGATTCTGCAATCGCACAGAACGTCACAGCAGATCAGCTTCCAGAATCATTCCGAGTAAAGCTCAAAGACCCAACACAATTCGATGTTGTCGTCAGCGCATTTAGCGGACGTCCTGGCGTAGATATTGTTCAAGATCAGCGCACGATTCTTGAGAAGTTCTTCCGTTTACTCGGAGTGCTTCGCAATGGCGCACTTGCAGTTGGACTTCTCTCAGTTCTCACAGCAGCGTTGCTTATTAGCAACACACTTCGTATCGCAGCATTTAACCGTCGCCGCGAAACCGGCGTGATGAAGTTGGTCGGTGCATCTTCTTGGTCTATTCAACTTCCATTCCTTCTTGAAGGAATCTTCTCTGCCTTTATCGGTTGGGGACTTGCTACCGGTCTTCTTGCAGGGCTGAAGTACGTAGTCCAAGAGAAGGTCGCGCCTCTTCTTACCTTCACCAAGTTCTTTGGGTGGGGCGAAGTTGCAGCAGCTTCTGCCTGGTTGCTCCTTACAGGCCTCGTAGTTTCAACGATTGCTTCGCTCATTACCCTTCGCCGTTATTTGAAGGTTTAATTAGCCCTTCAAAGTAATACTTGCTGGGAGGTGAGCTCATGGTTAAAGAACTAGGTAAGAAGCTCATCGCTCAGAATAAAAAAGCTCGTCACGATTTCTCGATTGATGATGTCTATGAATGTGGCATCGTCTTAATGGGAACAGAAGTGAAATCTCTCCGAGCAGGCCGCGCATCTCTGATCGATGGCTTTGCCATGGTCGAAAATGGCGAACTCTGGCTTCATGGCGTTCATATTCCTGAATACACAGAAGGAACATGGACTAACCACACACCACGACGAAAGCGAAAGTTGCTCGTTCATAAACTTGAGCTTCGCAAGATTGCTGCGCGCACAAAAGATTCTGGAATCACACTTGTTCCATTGCAGCTCTACTTTAAAGATGGAAAAGCGAAGATTGAAGTCGCGGTTGCCAAGGGTAAGAAGGCGCACGATAAGCGTTCTACTTTGATGGAGCAGCAAGCAACCCGTGAAGTAAACCGCGAACTATCGCGTCGCCAATCAGGCAAAGATTCTTTCTAGTTTTTCACGCTTAGATTTACGGGAATTTCTCACTTGTCTTATGCGTTCTCTATACTGAATGCACAACTTAATAAAACGCTCTTCAACGTTCCCAATCTAGCCTGGCTAGAAAATTGGGGGTGAACGGTCTCGACTTTAGTTGTTGAGGCAGGGGAAGCGGGCCGAGGAAGCCGGGATGATCTCGTAAACCATGAAACCTGTGCACACATAACTGCAGACAACAGTCGCAGTGATTTCGCCCTAGCTGCATAAGCTAGTACCGAATCCGTCAGCCCGGGCGCGCTCTCGTCCCGGAATCTGGCGTCGCTAGAGAGCTCTTCATCGAGATAGCGTTGCGAATATCTCGAGAGAACAGTTTCGCAAATGAGTTCGTTGAATACTTGTGTGTAAGAGATTCAGGACTGAGAAAACGATAAACACACTACGCCCGTAGAAGCCCTGTTTTAATTCTGAAGGACCCGGGTTCGATTCCCGGCACCTCCACCAGCTTTTTTATTCTGCACTATCTCCATCTTTTGGTCCTTCGCGCAGACCGTCGTAAATCTCTTTGCAGATTGGGCAGACGGGGTACTTCTGCGGATCACGAGAAGGAACCCATTTCTTTCCGCATAAAGCGCGGACAGATTTTCCTGTTACTGCAGATTCAACAATTTTTTCTTTCTTGATGTAATGAGCGAAGCGATCATGCCCACCATCATCTTCTTGTTCTACGGGGCGAGTGAGTGTGTCTGTATCCGCACCAGTAATAGGTGAATCAAGCGTTGGTAGCCCGCGGTCGAAAATACCCATGCTCCTAGTATCTAATATGACTGTAGAATCTCCCAATGAAAGACTTACTACGCACAGAGCACCTTTCCCGCGCTGATGTCGATTTACTCCTCGATACAGCTGCTGACTTTGCGAAGAACCCGCTCCGCTCGAATACAGCGTTGAGCAATAAGACAGTCGCTATCTACATGACTAAGCCTTCAACACGTACTCGCTTGGCTTCAGAAACTGCAGTGGCGCATCTTGGCGGAACACCCATCTTTATTCGCGGCGATGATCTACAGCTTGGTCGCGGAGAGACAATTGCTGACACAGCAAAGATCATTAGCGGTTTCTGTGATGCACTGATTATTCGTACTTTTAAGCAATCTGATGTCGATGAACTTGGCGCTGAATCTTCAATTCCTGTTATCAACGGTCTCACCGATGATGATCACCCAACACAGCTTCTTGCGGATTGGGTAACTATTCGCGAGAACTTTGGCAATGACATCAAGGGCCGCAAATTTGTTTATCTCGGCGATGGAAACAATATGACCCACGCTTGGTTAATCATGGGCGCAATCATGGGGGCACATGTTGTTGCAGCAACGCCTGATGGCAAGTGGGCACCAGATGCCGCAGTTGTTGCAAAGGCGAAAGAGATTGCAGCAAAGAGCGGTGCAACCATTGAAGTAACAACGGATGCAGAAGCTGCAGCAAAGGGCGCATCAGTTCTTTATACAGATGTGTGGATGTCGATGGGAGATCCTGAAGCAGAACGCGCCGAAAAGATGAAGGCCCTTGCACCGTATGCAGTGACGGAGAACTTGATGTCACTGACTGAGAAAGATTCCATCTTTATGCATTGCCTTCCTGCGCACCGAGGTGAAGAAGTGGAAGCTTCAGTGATTGATGGACCAAAATCCGTTATTTGGCGCGAGGCGTATCACCGCCGCACAACTATTCAAGCGTTGCTCTATCACCTCACCCGCGGTGAATTAAAGGGAAATTAACTCGACGCCGAGATACTTCCACCTAGCCCGCAGCACTTTGAGCCAGTACCTTTATTGCCATGAGAGTTGCTGTTCCGAGAGAAATCAGAGATGGCGAGAAGCGCGTAGCGCTCGTGCCAGATGTCATCAATAAGTTAACGCGACTTGGTTATGAAGTCGTCATTGAATCCGGAGCAGGCGTACATTCGCAGGCAACAGATGATCTCTATACAGCTGCAGGTGCCACAGTAAAGAGTGGCAACGTTATTAGCGATGCTGATGTTGTTCTTTCAGTTACCTCACTAACTCCAGCTCAGATGGGCAGCCTCAAGAAAGGCGCCGTCACAATCTCTTTCCTCTCACCGGTTACTGCAGTTGATTCAATCGATGCAGCGACAAGTGCCGGAGTTACAGCATTCTCACTTGAACTTGTTCCACGTATTTCACGTGCACAGTCAATGGATGCGCTGACATCACAGGCGCTCTGTGCTGGTTATCGCGCAGCACTTGTCGGCGCAGAACTTTCACCACGATTCTTCCCAATGCTGATGACTGCTGCAGGAACAGTTACACCGGCTCAGGTACTTGTTCTCGGAGCAGGCGTTGCTGGTTTGCAAGCCATTGCAACTGCTCGCCGACTTGGCGGCGTTGTAAGCGCTTATGACGTTCGTCCTTCATCCGCTGATGAAGTGAAGTCAATGGGTGCAACGTTTATTAATCTTGAACTCGAAGCTCTTGAAGGTGCTGGCGGTTATGCACGCGAGATGACAGAAGAGCGCGCAGCAAAGCAGCGCGAACTCCTTACCCCTTACATCGCAAAGTCACATGTAGTCATTACAACGGCTGCAGTTCCAGGACGAACCGCACCTCGCTTAATGACAGCGCAGATGGTTGATGCGATGGAAGCTGGAACAATCATCGTTGACTTAGCTGCAGAAACTGGCGGAAACGTTGAAGGATCAAAGCCGGGCGAGATTGTTGTTACCGCAAAGGGCGTTCAGATCTGGGGTGGAAAAGATGTTCCAAGCCAGCTCCCATTCCACGCTTCGAGCTTGTATTCACGTAACGTCGTAAACCTTCTGACTTTGATGACCACTCCAAGTAAAGATGGTGCACCTGTAGCTCTCAATATTGATTTCACCGATGAAATCATCGATAAGTCAGCTACAACTCATGGCGGTGCCAAGCACACACCAGGAGCGAGCGAGAAGGGCGGTGCAAACTAATGGATGCAATCGCAATCATTTCCATCTTTACTCTCGCAGTCTTTGTGGGAT
>CAZAET010000068.1:0-5179 GCA_964484215.1 uncultured Candidatus Planktophila sp.
GCCGCTGATTTCGTACTGACTACCTAGAATTCGGGATATGTCTGACCTGACCGGCGAGCTCATTGATGGGCGTTACCAACTCATTCGCCAGATGGCCACAGGCGGCATGGCCAGCATTTATGAGGCCCTCGATACTCGCCTCGATCGCAAAGTTGCAGTCAAAATCATGCACCCGCACTTGGCGCAGGATGAACAATTTGTTGAGCGCTTTATCCGTGAAGCGAAAGCTGCCGCCGCCCTATCTCACCCAAATATTGTTGCAGTGCAAGATCAGGGTTGGAATCAGAATGGCACGCCAGCAATCTTCTTAGTGATGGAGATGATCGAAGGTCACACGCTTCGTGAATATCTCAACGAACAAGGAAGTCTTTCCGTTAAAGATGGAATCAAGTTCCTACTTCCTGTACTCAGCGCGCTATCGGCTGCCCATAAGATAGGAATTGTTCATCGCGATTTAAAGCCAGAAAATATCTTGATCTCTAAAGAAGGTCGTATCAAGATAGCTGACTTTGGCTTAGCAAAGGGTCCGTTATTGGGTGGCACCATGACGGCAGAATCGAGCGTCATTCTTGGTAGCGTCTCTTACCTCTCCCCCGAGCAAGTGCAACGCGGCATCGCAGATTCACGTAGCGACATTTACTCCATTGCCATCACTGCATTTGAAATCTTTACAGGTAAGAAACCTTTTGAAGGCGCTGAACCAATTCAAATTGCCTACATGCATGTTAATAACCGAGTTCCCAAGATCAGTTCGCTTGTTGCGGGCATTCCCGAGCAACTCGATGATTTGATTTACCGCGCTACGAGTTCAAACCCCGATGAGCGTCCACGCGATGCAACGGTCTTCCACGAAGAGTTATCTCGCATTAATCAAGCGCTAAGCCCTAAAGAGAACCAACTCAGCCTAGAACTAGATATTCCCATCGAACCGATGCGGCCAAAGCCAACCCGGAAATCACTGCGAGCAAAGGTAAGAGAATTGACTGAAAGTATCCCGACTCCTGCACCTCGTGAAACAACCGAAGAGGTAAGAAAGCGCAAGAAAGCGAGCAAGCGAGTTCGTCGTAACCGCAAGATTGCTTTATTTATGGCTGTCGTTGTCGGCATTGTCGGTTGGTATGTACTCATTGGGCCAGGCTCTCGCGTTGTGGTGCCTTCAACAGTTGGCGCTTCTCAGAGTGAAGTAACTGCAGCTCTTGAACCATTGGGGCTTACATCCCTCATTATCGAGAAGCAATTCAGTGAAGATATTGCTGAAGGTCGAGTCATTCAATCTCTTCCTGAAGCTGGTGGTCGCGTCGATGCAGGCGGAACTGTGAAACTCATTGTTTCAAAGGGGCCTGAGCGTTTCACTCTTCCATTAGTTGTGGGACTCACACCAGAGGCAGCAACTAATCTGATTGCGAAGATGCCGCTAGAACTCAAACCACTTTCTGAAGAATTCAATACAACTGTTCCAAAAGGTTACGTCATTGATTCCAATCCACCTTCAGGTGAGAAGGTAAAACGTGGCGCCGCAGTTGTCATTCGAGTATCTAAGGGAATAGAACAAGTAGCTCTCAATTCTTATATTGGCAAGAGTTCAGACCAAGCCCTTAATGAACTTCAAGATGCAGGCTTTGCTGTCACTTCAACGTACGCATTTAGCGAGACTCGCCTTGCTGGAGAAGTGATTTCGCAGAAACCTGCGGGTGGGGCAACAGCAGATAAGGGTTCTGCAGTTGCACTGATTATTTCTAAGGGAACGCAATATGCATATATCCCTAACCTCTTTTCAATTGAAGAAGCCAAGGCCATTCAGGCACTCAAGGATCTCGAATTGAAGGTTGTCGTCAAGAAGATCGGTAAGAAGACCGTCAAGAAGGTGACAAATATTTCTCCAAAGGTGGGAAGCAAGGTCAAACGTGGCAGTACGGTGACCATCACAGTAGGGTAGGCAAATGTCTCCAGCTGCTAAGTCACCTAGAAAACCACGTATCGGCGCTCATACTCCTACTTCAGGAGGAATGGCTAAGCGATCAATTGCATATGCCGAATTAACGCAAGCTGAGGCGATTCAAGTATTTACATCTAATCCACGCGGATGGGCGATGCCTGAAACCAATCATGAAGCTGATGCGCTCTTTCGCGAAAAGGCTGAAGCACTCGATATCGAAACATATGTGCACGCACCATTTCTTATTAACTTAGGTTCGCCAACTGAAGATACCTATAAGAACTCACTGGCATCGACTGCTTATTCACTCAAGCGCGGCCAAGAGATTGGCGCACTCGGAGTTGTCGTTCACACAGGTTCTGCTGTGAAGGAAGATAACGTTGATAAAGCTTGGAAGCAGATCAAGAAGGGCGTTATGCCGATTCTTGAATCACTCGATGATGATGCACCGATGCTTTTGCTTGAACCTACTGCCGGTCAAGGTCAATCACTCGTAAAGCGTCTTGAAGATTTAGAGAATTACTTAAAGGCTCTGGAATATCACCCAAAGGTTGGCATCTGTCTTGATACCTGTCACGTCTTTGCAGCAGGGCACGACATTGCAAAGAAGGGCGGAATGAAAGAGACCCTCGATCTTCTTGTTCAAGTAGCAGGTATCGAGCGAATCCAACTTATTCATGCCAATGATTCAATGGATGTGTGTGGCGCACTTAAAGACCGCCACCAAAATATCGGTAAGGGCTTTATCGGAGTAGATCCATTTGCTGAATTGCTGAAGCATCCTGCGGTAGCAAATGCACCTCTTATTCTCGAAACTCCAGGAATGGAACCTGAACACGGCGAGGAAATCGCACTTCTAAAGCAGCTACGTGGATGAGTTCGTCTCACGCGTTAAAGATTCGCCTTGCGCCATGGGCGCTTCTCTCAGTATCAGCGGCATGGGGAATGGCATTTGTTGTCATGAAAGATGCCATCGAACGTCAGAGCGTCAATAACTTTCTCTTTACTCGCTTCTCATTAGCAGTAATTGTCATGATTGCCTTGAAACCAAGTGTGATCAAGAAATTCAATCGCGAGCTACTCGTGCCTGCAAGTTATGCCGGCGTATTTCTAGGTCTGGGCTATATCTTTCAAACTCTAGGGCTAGCGCGCACGGGTGCTGCAATCACAGGTTTTGTTACCGGGCTTTATGTTGTCTTTACCCCCTTGCTGGCAAGTTTTTTTCTGAAGGAGAAACTCACAAAGTTGATTTGGGGTTGTGTCTTTCTCGCAACGGTTGGACTAGGGCTTCTTTCTATCCGGGGCTTCTCGGTTGGCTTTGGCGAAATGCTTGTTCTGGCAAGTGCCTTCTTCTTTGCTGCTCACATCATTGCGCTAGGTAAGTGGTCATCAGGTCGCGATGTCTATGCGATGACAGTTGTACAACTTGCAGTGTGCGCACTTCTTTCAGGCATTGCTTCAATCCCCGAAGGCTATTCAGCGCCACCAGATTCAGGTGTGTGGGCAGTTGTTATCTTTACAGCCGTTATTTGTACTGCCGTGGCCTTCGTTGTTCAGACCTGGTCTCAGGCACATATGACCACGACCAAGGTTGCCGTCATTCTTACGATGGAAGTCGTCTTTGCAGCACTCTTTGCATTTATCTTTGGTGGCGAACGATTGTCCATTCAAGCTACCCTTGGTGGTCTTATGGTTCTGACTGCAATGTTCGTCATCGTTCTCACAGAGAATTCAGCGTTGGAGAACAAGTAAATGGCTATTGATCTACGTTCTGACACTGTCACTAAGCCCAGCTTTGCAATGCGCGAAGCCATGGCTAAGGCTGAAGTTGGCGATGATGTGTATGGCGATGATCCAACTGTCAACGCACTCGAAGAACGCGTTGCTGCGATGTTTGGGCACGAAGCGGGCCTCTTCTCCCCCACTGGCTCACTTGCTAACCAGTTAGCTATTCGTACATTGGTAAAGCCCGGCGAAGAGCTTCTTGTCGAAACTCGCTCACATATTGTGCGCGCTGAACTTGGAGCTGCGGCAACTTTTAGTGGAATTACTACTCGCACCTGGCCATCAGTTGATGGGCTTTTGAAGGCAGAAGATCCTTTAGCTATTGCACATGAGAATGCTGGCCCTTACTTAGTTTCGACTAAGGCAATTGCAGTTGAGAACACACATAACTTCGGTGGCGGAACTGTTCAGCCGATTGATGAAATCGCAAAACTTTCAACCGCTGCGCGCGCACGTGGAATCGCCATGCACCTCGATGGCGCGCGTATCTGGAATGCACATGTTGCATCCGGTGTCTCTTTTTCTGAATACGGCAAACACTTCGACACCATTAGCGTCTGTCTTTCTAAGGGACTTGGCGCGCCAATCGGTTCAGTCATGCTTTCAACGAAGGAGCGCGTTGGCGAAGCGCGCATCTGGCGCAAGCGCTACGGCGCAGGAATGCGACAAGTAGGAATCATTGCAGCAGCTGCTCATTACGCCCTCGAAAACAATATTTCTCGTCTTGCCGAAGATCATGCCCGCGCAAAGAAGATTGCTCTTGCACTCGCTGCCGTTGATGCATCTCTTGTAGATCCCGCAAAGGTTATGACAAATATTGTGGGACTTGATCTATCTAAAGTTGGCATCACGGCCGCTGATTTAACTGCTCGCTGCAAAGAAGCAGGGCTTTGGATTAGCGCACTTGGTCCTCACTATGCGCGCCTTGTTACTCATCTTGATTTCGATGACGCACAGTGCGATGAAGCAATTGAAATATTAAAGGGCGCCCTCGTGGCGAAGTAGCCACTCTTTCTTACTTAAACCGTAGGCATAATTTCCTAGTCCTCCACCAGTTTTTACGATGCGATGGCAAGGAACAATAAGAACGATTGCATTCTTAGCACATGCACTTCCTGCGGCGCGCACTGCCGCAGGGCTTCCAGCACGTTCTGCTAGTTGCGCGTAAGTGATAACGGCGCCTGGCTTTACCTTCTTCATCGCCTTCCACGCCGCTTGCGAAAATGGCGCACCAGGTTGACGAACTTGAATTGAATTAAGCGCTGAAATATCTCCGGCGAAGTAATCGTTAATTAAATCAGTGATGACAGGAATCTTTGCAACGCTTTTGATGTCGTGCGCAGCTTCATCGGCACCCAGGCTCTCTTTGAGCGCCTTGAGATTGGAGAGATTTGCCGCAAGCAGGATATGTTGATCTGCAATCAGATTGAGGTTGCCGATAGGTGTTGCAAGGGTTGA
>CAZAET010000069.1:0-5095 GCA_964484215.1 uncultured Candidatus Planktophila sp.
GATGATTGTTGCAAGCTCTGCAGAAGTATTTGCTACCTTGCCGCGAATAGTCTTTCCAAGTACGCCCTTAACTGATGGATATACATAGAAAGCACCTTGCGGTGTTGGGCATTCAAAACCAGGGATCTCATTGAGGAGATCTACGATCAACTTGCGGCGACGGTTAAATGCTTCGCCCATCTTGTGAACTGCATCAAGGTTGCCGGTAAGTGCGGCAATTGCTGCGCGCTGTGAAACGTTAGAAACGTTTGATGTCAGGTGTGACTGCAAGTTGGTTGCGGCCTTAATGACATCCTTCGGCCCGACCATCCAGCCCACACGCCAACCTGTCATTGCATAAGTCTTCGCAACGCCGTTCAGGATGATGCATGTATCAGCAAGCCCTGGTACTAAAACTGGAAGTGAAGGCGCAGTTGCACCGTCGTAGAGCAAGTGCTCATAAATTTCATCGCAGATAACCCAGATGTTGTTCTTAAGCGCCCATTCTCCAATTGCCTTGGATTGTTCAGGTGTGTAGACAGAACCAGTTGGGTTCGATGGAGAACAGAAAAGCAGAACCTTTGTCTTTGGTGTGCGAGCAGCTTCAAGCTGTTCGACAGTAACAAGATAGTTCTGAGTTTCATCTGCAAAAACTTCTACGCTCTTTCCGCCCGCAAGTTTGATTGCTTCAGGATAAGTAGTCCAGAAAGGTGATGGAAGAAGAACTTCATCGCCTGGATCAACAATTGTTGCAAATGCTTGATAAACCGCTTGCTTACCGCCGTTAGTAACAAGAACTTGATCAACAGTGATGTCATAGTTTGAATCGCGCTTTGTCTTATCGACGATTGCTTGGCGAAGTTCTGGCAGACCTGGTGTTGGTGTGTAGCGATGATTTGCTACAACCTTCGTTGCAGCAGCTGCTGCTTCGACGATGTAATCAGGAGTAGGGAAGTCTGGTTCGCCAGCGCCGAAGCCGATAACTGGTCGACCAGCTGCCTTAAGCGCCTTTGCCTTTCCATCTACTGCCAAAGTGGCTGATTCTGCGATTGCTGCGATTCGTGCGGAGATTCTGCTCATGGGGGAAGTCTGCACTATGGCGCAGCCCCTTTGCGCGCTCAGAATCGCATGGAGAGAGTGGCCCTGACCACCCAGTTTTACTCTGCAAGGCACCTGCCTCTACACTTCGACGCTCACGATGAATTTCTTCCTCGCCTTGGCGCGCCTGAAAATTCGTCGCGAAGGGCAATAGCTCAATTGGCTAGAGTTGCCGTCTCCAAAGCGGCCGGTTGGGGGTTCGAGTCCCTCTTGCCCTGCAAGCCGCAGTACCGAACGTGCATTACTAACGAAGATAGAAAAGGAAGTCACAATGACTGATGCAGTTGAAGTTACCGAGGAGAAGCTCGGAATTTTTGCGCGCGTTGGACTTTTCTATCGCCAGGTAGTCAGCGAGCTCAAGAAGGTTGTTTGGCCAACACGAAATATGTTGACCACATATACAGCTGTCGTTCTCGTATTCGTTTCATTCATCATCGCTGTCGTATCCGTCATCGACTTGGTTCTTACCAAAGTCGTCTTCTGGGTATTCGGATAAGGATCAGAGACCATGACTGACGAACTCAAGCCAGACGCATTCGAAGCAGCTCTTGCTGCAAGCGCTGAAGAAATCGCAACACCTGCAGAAGCAGTTATCGAAACTCCTGTTGCAGATGTAATTGTCGAAGATCTCGCGCTCGCAAGCGATGAAGACGGCGATATCGAATCTGATGAAAACGATCCAAATGCAGAATTCCGTCGCACACTTCGCGCAGCTATCGGTGATTGGTATGTAATCCACTCATACGCAGGCTACGAGAAGAAGGTAAAGGGCAACCTTGCTAACCGTATTCACACTCTCAACATGGAGGAGTACATCTTCCAGGTAGAAGTTCCTGAAGAAGAGGTTATGGAAGTTAAGAACGGCGCTCGCAAGATGGTTAAGCGCAATATCTACCCAGGTTACGTTCTTGTCCGCATGGATCTCACAGATGAATCTTGGTCAGTTGTTCGCAATACACCTGGCGTAACTGGTTTCGTCGGTAACGCACATAACCCAAGCCCACTCAGCATGGATGAAGTCGAGAAGATTCTTGCTCCACGTCCACAGAAGAAGGCTGACAAGGCAGATATCAAATTTGTTGATTTCGAAGTTGGCGAATCAGTCACCGTTATGGATGGCCCATTTGCAACGCTTCCTGCATCAATCTCCGAGATCATGCCTGAGCAGGCAAAGCTCAAGGTATTGGTATCGATCTTCGGTCGCGAAACACCAGTAGAACTTTCATTTAACCAAGTACAGAAGCTTTAAGAGAAACTAAGGAAAAGAGAAAAGAAATGGCACCAAAGAAGAAGGTCACCGGATTCATCAAGTTGCAGATCCAGGCTGGAGCAGCAACACCTGCACCACCAGTAGGTCCAGCGCTTGGTCAGCATGGTGTCAACATCATGGAATTCGTCAAGGCATATAACGCTGCGACTGAATCACAAAAGGGCCAGATCATCCCTGTAGAAATTACTGTCTACGAGGATCGTTCATTCGACTTCATCACAAAGACTCCTCCAGCATCACGCCTCATCCTTAAGGCAGCTGGCGTTGAAAAGGGATCAGCGATTCCTCACAAGACCAAGGTTGCAAACATCACCATGGCTCAGGTCAAGGAGATCGCAAATACAAAGATGGCTGACCTCAATGCAAATGACATTGATGCAGCAGCTTTGATCATTGCAGGTACTGCTCGCTCAATGGGCATCACAGTCTCTGCATAAGTAAATAAATTTCTTGTTGCCACGGTGGCATCAAGATGTGGGAGAACCGCGCTGGTTCGCTAACCACAACCCAACTGTAGAAATACAGGAACGAGGAAGAAATGAAGCGCTCAAAGAAGTACAACGAAGTAGCAGCGAAGGTCATCAAGGACCACCTCTACACACCTCTTCAGGCAGTAACACTTGCTAAAGAGACATCAACAACTAAGTACGACTCAACTGTTGAAGTTGCTCTCGTACTCGGCGTTGACCCAAAGAAAGCTGATCAAGCAATTCGCTCAACTGTTAACTTGCCACACGGCACAGGTAAGACAGCTCGCGTATTGGTATTCGCAAACGGTGAGCGCGCTGAAGAAGCACGCGCAGCTGGTGCAGATATCGTCGGTGGCGATGAATTGATCGATGAAGTTTCAAAGGGCCGCCTCGACTTCGATGCAGTTGTTGCAACTCCAGATTTGATGGCCAAGGTTGGTCGTCTCGGTAAGGTCCTCGGAACACGTGGATTGATGCCAAACCCAAAGACAGGAACAGTGACAACAGATGTCACTAAGGCTGTTAACGACATCAAGGGCGGAAAGATTGAATTCCGCGTTGATAAGAACTCAAACCTTCACTTCATCATCGGCAAGGCATCATTTACTGCAGAACAGCTTGCAGATAACTATGCAGCAGCTCTTGAAGAAGTTCTTCGTGTTAAGCCAAACTCTTCAAAGGGTCGCTACATCGCGAAGGCTGTTGTCTCAACAACGATGGGACCTGGAATCGCTGTGGATCCAAACCTCACACGCGAACCAGCAGCTAACTAGTAATTACATAACTGAAAGGCCCCGGTTAATTCCGGGGCCTTTCTGCATTCCTGACTACTAGCATTGAGTTATGGCATCCGTTGTAGAAACAGCCCCTCTCGTTCTTGATGTAGGTGCAGTGCTTCTGGTCGCAGCGACAAGTGGATTAGCGGCGAGGAAAGTCGGGCTACCTGCCATTGTCGGATACTTGTTAACCGGCCTGCTCGTTTCGCCCTTTACTCCAGGCTTCGTAGCCGACAGTCAGCAAATCGCAATCCTTGCCGATATTGGCGTTGTCCTACTTCTCTTTGAAGTAGGAATTGAAATTGATCTGGGTCGCATAAAACGCGAACACACTGCCGTCCTATGGGCTTCTCCTTTATTGGTGATTCTCGGAACGCTCATTGCAGTTCCGATATTTCTTCTTTTAGATGTACCGCTCTATGGAGCAGCGCTACTTTCATTATCTATTGCGATGTCTTCAAGTGTGGTGATTGTGAATATCACCAGAAGCCGTCGGCGCACTACAAGTGCAGCCACTGAAGATGCACTCCTTGGTTGGAGCGTTCTTCAAGATATTACTGGTGTGGCTCTAGCTGCATTCATCATCGCAATCCTCGGAGATTCAGGAGAGAGTCCGCTTCAATCTGTTCTTGGACTCATAGGTTTCGGTATAGCGGCATACGTGGCCTCCAAGTTGTTGCCTTATTTACTAAGAGTAATTCGATGGGAGAGCGATCTGTTCTTAATTTACTCAGTCGCTATTGGCCTTTTCATTGCTGCGCTTGGAACAGTGGTCTTTGGCATACCAATGGCACTGGCGTCATTCGTTGCAGGTCTTGCCATCAACCAAAATCGCGATACTGATCAAGTTCGAAAAGCAGTACTTCCATTTAGAGATCTTTTTCAAGTTCTCTTCTTTGTTGTTATTGGGAGCCTTGTGGAGCCTGCGCTCATTAAAGATGCACTTCCATTTGCGGGAGTAATTCTGGGTGTCATGGTTCTCATCAAGACCATTCCCGCATTCCTTCTTTCACGTCTCAAGCAGATTGGTGAGAGCTCGGCACAATTGGCCGTCGGATTGAGCCAAGTCGGTGAGTTCTCATTCGTGTTGGGTAGCGCGGCCCTCCTCGCCGGTGCAATTACCAAAATTCAATTCACAGGGGTGCTTCTCGCCGTCATAATCTCAATCATCATCTCGACCCTTGCGGTTCGGAGAGCTAGCCGACTTTCACGCTCAATTTGACCCTAGGGGAGCGCCACCTTTAAAGTAGGGCCATAACCAAAGACCGCAGGTCTGATCTCGCAAGAGTGAAGATAATTGAGGAATCTCAGCCCGCGTAGGTGTTCACATTAATCCGTGCGCATTTACGCGTTACGGATTTTTTTATTGCCTGCAGTCACTTTGAAAACCAGTGGCTATAGAGCGAAAGCGTCCATAGCCAACCAAACTAGCCGAAAGGTGAACCACATGGCTCGCCCAGATAAAGCAGCAGCAGTTGCTGAAATGACTGAAGACTTCAAGT
>CAZAET010000070.1:0-5062 GCA_964484215.1 uncultured Candidatus Planktophila sp.
GAAGAGTTCGAAGCCCTTGAAAAGGTTTTGATCTCCGAGCCTCGTCGATAGGTAACCCCAAGTGCGCTACGGCGGCGACAACCGCGGTCGCTTACTCATCATCGTTTTAATTGTTACTTCGCTCTTCATGATCACTCTTGATCTGCGCGGAGTACAAGTAATCGATGGATTGCGCACAGGAACTCAGACAGCACTCACACCGGTTCAAAAAGTCGGTTCATGGGTCGTCACGCCATTTCGTAACTTCTTCTCTGATGTCACCCACCTAGGTCGCACACGCAATCAAATTGAAAAGTTGAAGAGCGAGAATGACAAGCTTCGTTTAGCGCTTCTTAATCGCAAGATTGCCGATGCTCAACTGAAACAACTCAAGGGCGTTCTTAATCTAGCGGGAACCGCAGGATACAAAGTCGTTAACGCTCGAGTGATTTCACAAGGGTCAAGTACTTCTTTTACTCAGACAATCACTATTGATGCAGGAACTTCTTCAGGTATCCATACCAACATGACCGTGCTCTCAGGTTTTGGTCTCGTTGGCGTAGTGAAGTACGCATATACAGATAGCGCACTTGTTCAATTAGCATCTGACCCAGCATTTCGAATCGGTGCGCGTATCGCCGGAAGCCAGCAGATAGGTATTTTGAGCGGCCAAGGAACACGAAAAGGTGTACTGCAACTGCTGGATAACACCACCCAAGTACGTAAGGGCGATGCTCTTCTTGCACGTGGAAGTCAAAATGGAAGACCTTTCGTACCAGGTGTACCCATCGGTGAAGTTACATCAGTCGATAACTCACCAGGTGCTGTCACACAGACAGCCGATGTGAAGTTCTATGCAAACTTTTCAACCCTTGGAGTTGTAGCAGTCGTAATCTCTGGAATGTCAGTTGATCCCCGCGATGCATTGGTTCCACCTAAGCCGCGACCAACTCCAATTCCAACTGTGACTGTCTATGCAACTCCGGGCGAACCACAGCCAACTCCGACGAGCTAACCATGTCGCTACGTAGATTCTTAATCTCAGCACCCGTTTTCTTTCTTATTTATTTAATTCAAGAAGCTTTTGTTACACAGCTAAGACTTCCTGCGGGTGGCTTCAACTTACTTCTCATCGTCGCTCTGATTTGGGCAGCGCTGAGCACACCAGAAATTGGCGCGCTCACCGGTTTCGGTGCAGGCATCATGATGGATTTATCTCAAAGCGCACCAGGACCACTTGGGCACTGGACTCTCGTCTTGATTATTGCTTGCTATGCAATCGCATTTCTTGGTTACGGCGATGACAATATTCGCGGAAATCCCATCAACATTGTCCTCTTAACAACGATTGGTGTTGTTGCAGCTCAAGCTGTCTTCTTGCTTTTGGGACTCATGCTCGGCCAGGAAATCGGAAGTATCCAGCATGTCTTGTATCTTCTTGCCGGATCAGCTTTTTGGACAGCAATAATTTCTCCATTGATTCTTAAAGTAATTTCTTACATTCATGCATTAATCTTTGGATTGCGTTCGCAGCTATGAATCAACGCTCGCGGCTAAACCTTCTCGTTATTCAAATCTTTATTGCTTCGTTGATGTTCGCACTCTTCGGCCGCCTTTTCTATCTTCAAGTAGCTGCTGGCCCTAAGTACCGCGATGCAGCGCTCAGCATTCAAAGTCGCGATGTGGTGACGCCGGCAAACCGTGGATTTATCGTTGATTCTTCAGGTGTTCCAATGGCTCTCAACAAAGTGGGGCTAGCCGTCACGGTAGACCGCACCAAGATTGATAAGTTGCCAGATAAGGGTGTTGCTGTAGTTCAAGATCTCGTTAATTTGCTCGGCTTAAATTTCGATGATGTCTGGCAGCGTACGCGATTATGCGGTGAACTTCCTAAGGGGCAGAAGGCGGGATGTTGGACAGGTTCTCGCTTCCAACCTATTCCGATTACTAAGACAGCAGATCCGCAACTCGCTCTGCGAATTATTGAACGATCTGATCGCTATCCTGGAATTTCTGCGACACCCCTTGCTATAAGAAGTTACCCAACAACGCTTGGCCTTAATGGGGGACACGTTCTTGGATATGTCGGCCCATTAACTGAAGCAGACCTAGCGGGCGCAAATGGACGTTCATATTTTAGATCTGAATCTATTGGTAAGGCTGGTCTTGAAACGGTCTATGACGAATATCTGCGCGGTGTTCCTGGGATTAAAACTTTTATTGTCGATCGCAAGGAAGCGGTAACGACGACAAGTAAGAACACAAAGCCAACTGCTGGAAACCATCTTGTTACTAGTCTTGATATACGTCTTCAGGCAGCAGCCGAAGCAGCACTTGCAGGCGCAGTAAAGCGTGCGCGTGGTTCAGGATTCCGCGCCGATGGTGGAGCTGCTGTGGTTCTTGATGTGCGCAATGGACAAGTGTTGGCACTTGCTTCGTATCCAACATTTGATCCCAATGCATTCGAAAAAGGCTTGAGTGTCCAAGAGGCAAATGATCTATATAGCGAGTCAAACGGTGTACCTGCGCTGAATCGTGCTCTTCAAGGTTTGTATGCACCAGCATCAACGTTTAAATCTGTTTCAATCATCGCCGCTAAAGATGCGGGATATGACCTCAACGCTTCCTATGCCTGCCCAGCAGAAGTACAAGTTGGTACTCGCGCTTTTCAGAACTTTGAAAGTAAAGCCCAAGGAACACTCACAATGAAAAAAGCGCTAGCAATTTCATGTGACACGATTTGGTATCGCATTGCCTATGACGAATGGCTTCGTGATGGTGGATTGAAGCCAAAATCAAACCCCAATGACTACTTCTTTAAGGCTGCGGCAAAGTTCAAGGTAGGCGAGAAAACTGGAGTCGACCTACCTTCAGAATCTGCTGGTCGACTTGCAGATCGCCAGTGGCGTAAGGATTGGTATAGCCAGAATAAAGATTTCTATTGCAACTACAAAGCCCGTGCTACCAAAGCGCAGCAAACACCATTTTTGTTACAGCTTGCACGCGAAAACTGCATCGACGGTGACAAGATCCGTGCCGGTGACGCTGTTAACTTCTCGATTGGTCAGGGAGATACGGTGGTTACGCCGATTAAATTGGCACAGATGTATGCAGCGATTGCAAATGGTGGAACTATCTGGAAACCAACCATTGCTAAGGCAATTGTGAAGACAGATGGAACTGTTCTTCGAACATACAAGCCCGAAAAACTTGGCGACCTTGGCGTGGATCAAGAGACGCTCGTATTTCTTCGTGATGCACTTCGTGAGGTAACAATTTCAGGAACAGCTGCCGGTGCATTCTCAGGATTCCCTGTAGCGACTGCAGGAAAGACCGGAACCGCACAAGTCTTTGGTCGAAATGCAAATGGCAGCGCAAAGGCAGATACCTCTTGGTATGCATCATTCGCGCCCGCAAAGAATCCACGCTATGCCGTTGTCATGATGGTGAGCCAGGGCGGTTATGGATCAGGAACGTCTGGTGTTGGTGTGCGTCAGATTTATGAAGCGATTTTTGGCGCACAAGGTTCAACAGTGAAACCTGAATTGGCGCTCTTTCCCGCAGGAAAGCCACCGACAAAACTTCCACGAATTTCACCTGCGACTAAACCAAAGCCATCTATTCTCAATCCAGGAAAACCAAAGGCTGTTGCATCTGCAACTCCGGCAGCTAAAGTGAAGGCGAAGGCGAAGCGATGAGCACATTTCTTAATCGCAATCCTTACCGCAGATCTCGTCGCGCATCAGTAACGGCAGGGTTCGACCCAGTTCTCACTGGTGCAGTTGCTCTCCTATTGCTCATCGGAACTTTGCTTGTTTATGCAGCAACTCGCGAGTGGTATTCAGCTAATGGTCTTGATCCTCAGTATTACCTCAAGCGCCACGTCATCAACATTGTGATTGGCCTCGCCCTTGCGTGGGGAACAACGATTATTGATTACAGACTCTTGCGTGCCTACACCCCATTCATTTGGGTTGCTGGTGTCTTCGGATTGATTTTGGTTCTGATTCCTGGCGTTGGTAGTGAAATCAATGGCGCTAAGGCATGGATTCCACTACCTGGTGGTTTCCAGATTCAGCCCGCTGAAATTGCAAAGATTTCTATCATCATCGGTATTTCTATGTTGCTCTCAGAGCGCACACACAACAGTGATGAGCCAACCAATCAAGATGTACTCAAGGCACTAGGCGTTGCGGCAATCCCAATTCTTCTGATTCTTGCCCAGCCCGATATGGGAACTGTATTTATCATTAGCGCTTCCGTTGTCACGATTCTTGCAGTTTCTGGTGCACCTACTCGATGGGTAGTTGGATTAGTTCTCCTGGCACTCATTGGTGGCTTTGTTGCGACGAAAGCAGGAATCATCAGCGATTACCAGGTGAAGCGTCTGCAATCTTTCGTTGATCCCAATGCAGATTCACAAGGTGCCGGTTATCAACTTCGCCAAGCGCGTATCACCGTGGGATCTGGTGGACTAATTGGAACGGGGCTATTTAACGGACCGCAAACAAATGGTCGTTTCGTTCCTGAACAACAGACAGACTTTATCTTTACTGTTGCCGGCGAAGAACTTGGATTTATCGGAAGTGGATTCATCATCTTCCTGCTCTTCCTTGTATTGATGCGAGCATTTGGAATTGCGCGAAGAGCGACGGACCCCTACGGGACCTTGGTATGTACGGGTGTAATCGCCTGGTTTGCTTTTCAGATATTTGAAAATATTGGAATGACCCTGGGGCTGATGCCGATGACGGGCGTTCCGCTGCCATTCCTTTCTTATGGCGGATCGAGCATGTTTGCCAATTTGATTGGCTTTGGCCTTTTGCAGAACGTTCACGCAAGCCAGCGCAGCTAAATCACGCTCAAAATAGGTTTTCTGTTGTCTTTTCTGCCATAATTACCCCAACAGTTCAGCGCGGCCAGCGATCCTTATCGCGCCTGCGGCGGACTACAACAAAGGTTTTGTTCGTAAATGAATTTCATCTGCGGACCACGAGAATGCGTAGCTCCAGAACAATCTGGAAATACGCGCTAAAGGATTTGGTGCCATGGCTATTGAGCCAAAATCACCGCGTAAGCGCGC
>CAZAET010000071.1:0-3881 GCA_964484215.1 uncultured Candidatus Planktophila sp.
TTAGGAACTTGTGCTTCGGCGTGCGGGTTCAAGTCCCGCCTCCCGCACCAGAAGGGCTTTCATCTCCATGGCTAAACAATCTCCAGCAAAAGTAAAGAAGTTACGTGGCGAAGCCATGCGCGCTGCTGCTGCTCGTAAGGCAGAACGTGCCATGAGCAATTGCGAAGTTACGCGCGGAGAAGTAGATCTCGATGCCTATGCAGCCGTTGATGGCCCTTGGCGCGAACTTGGTCTCGCAGCCCCAGCACGTAGAGCACTTATTGATGATGGCTATTACAAGTTAAGCGACCTTCGAAAAACTTCATTAGATGAAGTGAAATCGCTTCACGGCATGGGGCCTAACGCCATTCGAATCCTTACGACTGCGATGAAGAAGGCAGATCTCTCCTTCAGAAAATGAATATGCAAGTCATTCGCAAAGGAGATTGAACTGCAATTTTTCATTTGAATTTCTTCTGTATAAAATTCTGGTGTTCACGAGTTCTACGTATTAGCCCCGGCTCAGTAGACGGCAACCCTCCACCGCGGTGGGGTGCTCCGGGTGACGAACAGGTCAGGTAACTGGCAAGCGCGAAAATCAAAGTTGATTTTCTTCTCGCTTCTCAGCCCATGACATCTACTGCGATGGAGATAACTATGTCTAACAATTGGTCATTTGAAACTCTGCAGATTCATGCAGGGCAGACTGCAGATCCAACTACAGGTGCTCGTGCACTTCCGCTCTACCAAACAACTGCTTATGAGTTTCGCGATACAACACATGCTGCCAATCTCTTCGGCCTAGCTGAACTTGGCAACATCTACACACGTATCATGAACCCAACACAAGATGCAGTCGAACAACGCCTTGCTGCACTTGAAGGTGGAGTTGCAGCGCTACTTCTTGCCTCAGGATCAGCTGCAACAACATTTGCAATTCTCAACGTTGCAGAAGCGGGCGATCATATTGTTTCTAGCCCAAGCCTTTACGGCGGAACATATAACTTGTTCCACTACACACTTCCTAAATTTGGCGTAGAAGTTACATTTGTTGAGGATCCAAGCGATCCTGAATCATGGAAGAAGGCTGTAAAGCCAAATACAAAGGCATTCTTCGGTGAAACTATTGCAAACCCAAAGAATGAAATCCTTGATATTAAGACAGTTGCAGATATCGCTCACTCAGTAGGCGTTCCGCTTATTGTTGACAACACAGTTGCAACTCCATACCTCATTAAGCCGATTGAATTTGGTGCTGACGTAGTAGTCCACTCAGCGACAAAGTTCCTTTCAGGTCATGGAAACGCTGTTGTTGGCGCAATCATCGATGCAGGAAAGTTTGACTACGCGCAGCATCAAGATCGCTTCCCAGGGTTTAATAAGCCAGACCCTAGCTACCATGGCTTGGTCTTCTCACAGGCTCTGGGCGTTGGTTCTGCATTCGGTGCAAACCTTTCATATATCTTCAAGATTCGCCTCCAACTTCTTCGCGATGTGGGAGCTGCAGTTTCACCATTTAACGCATGGTTACTTGCACAAGGTCTTGAGACACTTTCACTTCGCATTGAACGCCACATCGAAAATGCAAAGGCAGTGGCAACATGGCTAGAAGCTCATCCCGATGTTGAAAAGGTAAATTACGCAGCGCTGAAATCTTCACCTTGGAATGCACTTGCTACTCAATACGCTCCAAAGGGACCAGGTGCAGTGCTTTCCTTCGAACTTAAGGGTGGCATCGAAGCCGGAAAGAAGTTCGTGGAATCTCTCGAACTCTTTAGCCACGTTGCAAATATCGGAGATGTTCGCTCTTTGGTAATTCACCCAGCGACGACAACACACTCACAGCTTTCACCAGCTGAACAGCTTGAAGCCGGAGTTACTCCAGGACTAGTTCGTTTGAGTCTTGGCCTAGAAAATATCGAAGATATTAAGGCAGATCTTGCAGCTGGCTTTATTGCAGCAAAGAGTTAATCGCTACAGAACAAAGCTATAAATAAGTAAGAGGCCGCCGCCAGTGATACCTATCGCTGCGGCGGTCTTGCTATCTAGAAGTTTCTTTCCAGCAGCCGTTAATGAAAGCCCGAGAACAAGTGCACCAGGAATTACCAAGATCAAACTCTTGGACATATTGCCATCGCTACCTGTCTGGTAACGGAGATTGATGAGACCTGCTGCAAGGGCTGCGTAAGCACCCATACGAAAATTGTTAATGCGCTGCATATTCATATCTAAAGGGTAAAGCAGAAGGGCGCCGGTTTCCCGACGCCCTTCCGTTAATTTCTTATTAACTATTAATAGTTAATTAGTGATCTGCTGCCATACCTTCAGCGTGTGACTTCATGCGTGCGATCTTCAAAATTGTGAGACCGAATACGCACTTAGCCAAAACGTCTGCGATTGTGTAACCAACCTGTACGCCAACGAATGATGACGCTGTTGGGTCGCCGTTCATTCCGAGGATGTATGAGATTGGGTAAACGCCCCATGTAGCGATGAGAAGAAGACGTAGACGTCCGATTGTCTCAGCTACACCAGCTGGCTGGCGCTCTAATGACTTTCCAAGCTCTACGAATAGTACGTAAAGGATGTAAAGGAATGGGATTGTTGAAAGAACACCGTAAAGGATTGCTGTGTTCTTATCTGATGTGATTTCTCCAGGGTAACCAAGAGCGATCATTGCTGCTGATGCTGGAACAAGTCGCATAATGAGTGACTTTGAAACTTCCTTTGCAAGAGCAAGCACAGCAATTACTTCAACGAGAAGTAGTGGAACAGTGAGAAGCCAGTCAACGTAGCGGTATGCCTCGTTGAATGCGCCCTGCTCGCCTGAAACGTTTACTGTCATACCTTCTGATGCCTCACCGAATGAGTTGAAGATTCGGTAGTAGTGGTAGCCAGCAATGAATGTAACCATTGATGACATCACTAGCGCATTGCGGTACTTAGGTAGAACTCGTGACTGTGATACGAGGGTGTACACAGTGCATGCGAGCATTGAAATCAAACCAAATGAAAACACGTTATAAACGAGGTTCCATTGATTGCTATCGAGTGTTACTGACATGTAGTAAGCCTCCGTGAGTGCTATATCAGTGCGAATCATTCGATTCGTAAGTTCAGCGACCCATGAAGTCCTCGAGGAGCCTCAGTGATCCCTGACAAGATTAAGTGTGCGCCTCTTGCGAGCAATTTGCATCACGAAACTGGTTAATTTCGAGGATTATTTTTGGAGGTGGGAGGCCGATTTACGCTCAATATTTATTACTGAGGGGTAGGTATCCTTCTCGGATGCTGACTCAGTTGCGAGAAGTCCGGGGGTATCCCGGCTTTACTAATTTGGCAATCTCACGATTTATTTCGAATGTAGGAAATGGCGTCTCCCCCATTGCACTTGCTTACGGAGTACTCAGCCTTCCTAACTCCACCGGTAAAGATCTCTCGATCGTCATGGCTGCACGCTTTGTCCCACTGCTGGCATTCATGCTCTTTGGTGGAGTTATCGCCGATAGATTCCAACGTAATCGTCTTGTTGGTGGAAGCGACATGATTGGTAGCTTTCTTGCAGCGCTCAGCGCTATCTCGCTCATCGTAGGTTTCTCAAGTACTTGGTTGCTTGCGCTGATGGGTGCACTCTTTGGAATTCTTAACGCGATTTGGTGGCCAGCTATGTCTGGGGTTCTGCCTGAAATATTGCCGAAAGAGAAGTTGCAAGAAGGTAATGCGGTAATCGGTTTAACTTCCAACTTTGGATACATCCTCGGAACGCTCGGCGGCGGAATTCTCGTTTCAACCGTGGGCGCTGGCTGGGGCTTACTCGTTGATGCAATTTCATTCTTTATTGCAGGTGCAATTGTCTGGAACCTACCCATCATCGGAAAAGTGAAAGATAAGAGCCCGGGAAT
>CAZAET010000071.1:3981-5056 GCA_964484215.1 uncultured Candidatus Planktophila sp.
TTGATTGCGCTATCTGCAGTTTGGGATTTCACTCTCGCCTTTGATTCCCCCATCATCTTTTCTGTTCTTGCATCAGTTATTTCAGGTATCAGCCTTGAGGTATTTATGGTCACTTGGAATACCTCGCTTCAAAGCCATGTTCCTGAAGAGTCTTACTCGCGTGTCAGCTCTTATGACACTTTGGGCTCCTATGGAATTGCTCCACTTGGAATCGTTTTTGCTGGCCCCCTAGCTATGCATTTTGGAGTCAATACAATCCTTTTCGTTACCGGTGGCGTGACACTCGTGGCTTCAATTGCATCTCTCATGGTTCCGTCGGTTCGTAACCTCAGAAACGATTAGGCTTACCGACATGAGTACGGAGTCAACACCCATTGAGCCAATTCAGTTGCCTCCGAAATTGCGGGGTTGGTTTCACTTAGCTGCTACTCCCCTCGTCATCATTGCCTCACTCGTATTGTTTATTCTCAGTGGCGAATCATTTAAATTGGCAGTTGCTCTCTACTCGCTCACTGCAATCATGCTCTTTAGCGTCTCTGCGATTTATCACCGCGTTCCGTGGGTTCCACGTAAGAAGAAAATTTGGCGACGTTGGGATCATGCAAATATAAATTTGCTGATTGCAGGTTCTTACACACCATTTGCAGTTGCACTCCTTGATAATCGAGATCGCAACGTTCTTCTTGCAGTTGTTTGGACAGGAGCTCTTATCGGAGTCGCTCTTCGCGTTTTCTGGGTTGGAGCGCCGCGCTTTCTCTATGTCGCAAACTATCTACTTCTCGGCTGGGTCGCCGTCATCTATACACCGCAGCTCTATAAAGAGGGTGGGCTATGGGTGATTCTGCCTATTCTCATCGGTGGCCTCCTTTACTCAATTGGCGCCATCTTCTATGCGCTGAAGCTGCCAGGGCGCAATGCAAAGTACTTCGGTTTTCACGAGCTCTTTCATATCTTTGTGCTGGCCGCATGGATATCGCAGTACTTGGCGGTCTCTTTCGCCATTTACCGAAAGTAGCCTGATGCTCTAATCTTGGGCTCTTGCACCAATATCCCCGAGATTTGATTGAGAGTTAGA
>CAZAET010000072.1:0-5053 GCA_964484215.1 uncultured Candidatus Planktophila sp.
CTGCCGCCAGGAATGCCTGGCCTGCCGCCTTCTTTGGCGCAGGAGGCAGGCCAGGCATTCCTGGCGGCAGAGCCATACCCCTAGCCATATTCATATTGGGCATTCCCCCACCATTTCGCATCTGCTTCATCATCTTCTGAGCCGCTGTGAACTTATCGACCAGAGCATTTACATCGGAAACTTTGCGACCAGAACCGAGAGCAATACGCGCACGGCGTGAGCCATTAAGAACTTTGAGATCGCGCCGCTCTAGCGGTGTCATTGACTGCACAATCGCTTTGGTGCGAGTGATCTCAGATTCATCGAAGTTCTCAATCTGCTTCTTCATCTGACCAGCCCCTGGCAACATTCCGAGCAACTTACCCATCGAGCCCATCTTCGACATCGCTTCAAGCTGCTCGAGGAAATCATCGAGTGTGAAATCTTCGCCAGCGATAAATTTCTCTTCGAGCTTCTTTGATGTGTCGCCATCGAATGCTTTTTTGGCTTGTTCGGCAAGAGTTGCAACATCGCCCATGCCGAGAATGCGTGAAGCCATGCGCTCGGGATAGAAAATATCGAAATCAGAGAGCTTTTCACCGGTTGATGCAAACATGATTGGGCGGCCAGTAAGTGCTGCAATTGAAAGGGCTGCGCCGCCTCTAGCATCACCATCGAGCTTTGTCAGTACTACGCCATCGAATCCAACGCCATCTTGGAATGCTTTCGCAGTTCGAACAGCATCTTGACCAATCATGGCATCGACGACAAAGAGAATTTCATCGGGGTTAACAGCATCGCGAATCGCGATTGCTTCCTTCATAAGCTCTTCATCAACACCTAGGCGACCTGCGGTGTCGACAATGACAATGTTATGAAGTTTTGATTTCGCAAATGCAATTCCATCTTGAGCAACCTTTACAGGATTACCAACACCGTTTCCAGGTTCTGGTGCAAAGACGGGAACTCCTGCGGATTGACCAACAACTTGAAGTTGATTTACAGCATTTGGGCGTTGCAAGTCTGATGCAATCAGAATTGGCGTATCGCCTTGCTCTTTATAGAACTTAGCAAGTTTTGCAGCAAGTGTTGTCTTACCTGCACCTTGAAGACCAGCAAGCATGATGACTGTTGGCGGATTCTTTGCAAAGCGAACGCGACGGGCTCCCCCGCCAAGAATTTCGGTGAGCTCTTGATTTACAACATCAAAGATTGCTTGTGCTTGATTGGTTCCAGATTGAAGTGTGGGTAGAACCTCAAGAGACTTCTGGTGAACTCGTTCGGTAAATCCTTCGACAACTTCGAGAGCAACATCTGCTTCAAGTAAAGCCTGGCGGATATCGGCAGTTGTTGCATCGATATCTTTCTCGGAAATCTTTCCACGCGAACGCAGCGCGCTAAAGGCGCCGGCAAATTTGCTAGAGAGATTGTCGAACATAGTGGTGGAACTCTACTTGAGCGCAGACCTCAAACGAGTTGCCACTTCATCAGCGCGTTCAGAGCTGAGCGGTCCGCCACCAATTTCTGTGACATACAAGGTATCGATCGCTTCAGCCCCAAGAGTTGTGACGATTGCTGAGCGGATATCGATATTGCTCTTGGTGATGGAATCACCGATACCGAAGAGCAAGGCAGGTCGGTCATGGCTACGTACTTCAATAATGGTGGCATCAGTTGCTGCATCGGCGAAGATATCGACAATCGGATCTGGCACAGGAATTGTCGGCAGTTGGGCGTAAGCCTCGATGCGTTCTTCAATACGGCGTGCAAGCGAACTCTTGCTTTCTAGCGCATCATGAAGTTCCTGATGCAACTTCTTCTCTGATAGCGGCGGTGCATGAGGATCGGGAATAACAATCCACTCCATCACAGCAGAATTTCCATGAGACTTAGTACGCGCAGATCTCACGTCAAGGCGCAAAAGATTTAATACACCGGCAACTGTTGAAAGAAGCCCTGTCTTATCGGGTACGACAATTTCAATGGCGTAGACGCTCTCTCGATCTTCGATAGTAACCGCAAGGACTCCGCTCTCAGCCTTCTGGCGTTGATCTTCAGTGAGCTCAGGCTGCAGCGCCACTGTGTTATCTGTAATTGCTAGCTCTACGCGCTTTACCAATTCAGCCACCAATGAGGCTTTCCAATCAGTCCAAGCTGCGCGACCGGTTGCTTCACCATCTGCGATGCTGAGCGCATGCAAGAGTTCGAGTACCTGAAGATTTGGGATTACCTCAACAACAGATGCGATTGTTGCAGGATCATCGAGATCGCGACGAGTAGCAGTAGCTGACAAAAGTAAGTGGTGTTTTACAAGTAGCTTAATAATTTCCACATCTTCAGGATCGAAACCAATTCGCTTTGCAAGTGGTTCGATCAGGCGCATTCCGCGTTCTGAGTGATCTTCTTCTGTGCCTTTACCTATGTCATGAAAGAGCGCGCTGAACAGAAGAATGTCAGGGCGATGCACTTGGCGAGTAAGGGCTGCAGCCTGAACTGCAGTCTCAACCATGTGGCGATCAACTGTATGTCTATGTAGAACATTGCGTTGAGGTAGCGAACGCACTGCCTTCCATTCTGGAATCCAGTGAAAGATGATCTCTTCCTGATCTAGCGCTTCAAAGATTTGAACCATCGCTGAACCAGCGCCGATGAGTGAAATTAGGTTCTCGCGCGCATCTCGGGGCCATGGATTTGGAAGCTGGCCGACGTTCTGACCAAGGCTTGCAGAAAGTCGTTCTAGTGAATCCATCGATATCGGTAATCCCAATTGAGCAGCTGATGCAGCAGCACGCAATCCGATAACGGGATCCAGTGCGAAATCGGCATCACCACTTATGACAACTTCTTTATTGGAAACTGAGATGTCTCGAGATAAAGGTGTGGATCGGACTTTTTTAAGAAAGCGACCAGCACCATCTTTGCCTTTGTGCGCGAGGCGATACCACGTCGAATCTAATAAGTAATCAACTGACCGTGCCGCTTGCGCAACATCGCTCATAAGCGCATCTGCGTCCGTATAACCGAGATGTTCTGCGACTTTATCTTGCTCTTGAAAGAGCAAGCGATCCTTATCCCGGCCACTGACGATGTGTAGCGCTTCACGGACATTGGCCAGAATGGATTCGGCAACGCTAATGCGTTCGATGGGAACTGCTATGGCGGAAGATTTATGAATGGCGCGAAGTGAGGTGATATCGCGCAATCCTCCGCGCGCTTCCTTCAAATCAGGCTCTAGAAGGTAGGCAAGTTCTCCGATGCGCTTGTGGCGTTCAGCCAGAGATGCTTCAAGTTCGAGCAATCTGCTCTTTGAGTTACGGCGCCAAGATTCAAGGGCGTCTACCTGCACTGCAGCCACTAAATCGGCGCTTCCGCATACTAAGCGAATGTCGAGTAAACCCATGGCCACCTTGAGATCTGACTCGGCAATGTCACGAATTTCAGATCGCGTGCGAACAGAATGATCAATCTTTACATTCTTATCCCACAACGGGTACAGAATCTTATTAACAAGTTCGGAAAGTTCTTGTTCGGGAAGTCCTCCCGTATGAATGATGACAATATCTAAATCTGATCCTGGAGATAGCTCGCCGCGGCCGAAACCTCCGACCGCGGCGATTGCTACATCCTGCGGATTAGCGCCACTGCTTGAGAAGAGAGAAGAAAGAAGCAGATCACCCTCGTTTGATCTATTGCGTCTTTCTCGTGTTCCCATGTCGCCAATCTTAGTTTGTCTTGCGTGAATAGATGAAGAGACTAAATTGCGTCTGCTCCTTTTTCGCCCGTACGTACTCGAACAACCTGATCTACAGGAGTAGTCCAGACCTTTCCATCACCGATAGAACCCGTTGATGCTGCATTGACGATGACATCTACTACTGATGCTGCGTCTTTATCATCAACGAGTACTTCAAGACGAACCTTTGGAACTAGGTCCACGGTGTATTCGGCACCTCGATAGACCTCGGTATGTCCGCGCTGGCGACCAAAACCACTGGCCTCAGAGACAGTCATACCTGTAACGCCTGCAGCTTGCAGAGCATCTTTTACTTCATCTAACTTAAATGGCTTCAGGATTGCGGTAATCAACTTCATAGTGATGCACCTCCACGTGATGAGCTTGCTAGTTCGTATGCGGATTCAGCATGTTCCTTGAGGTCGATGCCTTCGATTTCAACTTCACGTGAGACGCGGAAGCCGATTGTCTTCTCGATTGCAAAACCAATAATCAGAGTTGCAATGAATGAATATGCAGCGACTACACCAACGCCAAGTGATTGCTTGACTAGAAGATCGGTTCCGCCGCCGTAGAAGATTCCATCGATTCCAATGCTGTTGACAACATGTGTACCGAAGAAACCAACTGAGAGTGAGCCCCAGATACCGCCGACAAGGTGAACGCCAACGACATCGAGAGAATCATCGAATCCGAACTTGTACTTGATTCCGACTGCAAGTGAGCAGAGGATTCCTGAGATAAGTCCGATTACTACTGCAGCCCATGGAGCAACGAATGCACACGCTGGGGTGATTGCGACAAGACCTGCAACTGCTCCAGAAGCTGCTCCGAGTGAAGTTGCATGGCCGTTACGAATCTTCTCAACGAGCAACCAGCCGAGTACTGCGCCAGCAGTTGCAACTTGAGTATTCATAAATGCAAGCCCTGCGATTCCATTTGCAGCAAGTGAAGATCCAGCGTTGAAGCCAAACCATCCGAACCACAAGAGTCCTGCGCCAAGCATTACCAATGGCAATGAGTGAGGACGCATAGATTCTTTGCGCCATCCGATGCGCTTTCCTAGAACGATAGCCAAAGCAAGTCCTGCAGCACCAGCGTTGATGTGCACTGCAGTTCCGCCTGCAAAGTCTTCAAGACCCTTGCCTGCAAGATAACCAGTGCCTGTAATTGTGTCGCCAACCTTGTTTCCAAATGCGAATACCCAGTGTGCAACTGGGAAGTAGACAACTGTTGACCAGATAGCAACGAAGATTGCCCATGAAGAGAACTTTGCACGATCTGCAATAGCACCAGAAATAAGTGCAGGGGTAATGATTGCGAACATGAGCTGGAATGCTG
>CAZAET010000073.1:0-5050 GCA_964484215.1 uncultured Candidatus Planktophila sp.
ATGGCGAATCACGTTGGTGAAACCAAATGAATGAAGTCGCGCCACCATCTCATTGAATCGATTGAGTTGGTCGAGATTCTGTTTCTCTTCGGGCTCATCTGCGCGAGCAAAGTGAGAGAAGATGCCGACAATCTCAATATTCTGAATATGTTCTACATCGATGAGATCCCATTCTGAGAGGAATCCGCCACGAGTCATTCCAGTATCGACCTCTAAATGAACGCGCGCCTTCTTGGATGTTGCAGCTGCCGAAATTTCAGAGAGCGCCGCAAGTGATGCGGCAGCAAGTTCGATATCTAAATCAATCGCTCTCTTAAAGTCAGAACCTGGCTGTACCAGCCATGCCAATATAGGTGTTTCGATTCCAGCTTCACGAAGTGCAATTGCTTCCTCTAACAGGGCCACACCAAGGTAATCAGCTCCGGCTGAAACAGCTGCTTTCGCGACAGGAATGAGTCCATGGCCATATGCATCGGCTTTCACAACGGCAAGGAGCTTGGTTCCGGCAATCTTTTTGAGAACGGCCACATTATGTTTGATGGCGCTGAGATCGACTATTGCTTCAGCTCTCATCGTTCAACCACCACCATCGCCGATGCAATTCCGGCATCATGCGATAGCGAGAGATGCACACTCGCGCCATCTACTAAATCAGCGATCTCGCCGCGAAAGAGGAATTCAGGTTTGCCATTGGGTTGGTTGATAATTTCAGCATCATGCCAGTGCAAACCGTGGTTGGGGCTAAGCGCTTTGTAGAGAGCCTCTTTTGCGGCAAAGCGCGCAGCGAGCGATTGTTCAGAGTGAGTGCGCTCTGATTCAGTAAAGAGCTTTTCGCGTAAACCAGGTGTGCGTTCGAGAGATTCGAGGAATCGGGCAATATCCACGACATCGATGCCGATTCCATCAATCATGGGAGCGAGTGTATTAGGCGCTAGTGAAGTTGGCTATCAGATGGAAAGAAGCGATCTATCGCGATGATGAGGACTAAAAGCGCACCGCCAAGCAATAAGCCACCGAATAAATCAAGGAACCAATGTGTATTGCGAAGTAATGAGACGACGCAGACTGTCAGCGAGAGAAGACCCACACCTGCACTTGCAAGGCGGCCGTTGTAGCGATCAACATGCGCGTAGCGATAAATGAGATAGGCGACAACACCCCAAATAAAGATTGCATTAGAGGCATGGCCGCTTGGATAAGACATTCCACCTGCGTGCAAAATATCAAGGCCATCGCGAGGCTTGGTTCGTCCTAATCCATATTTAAATGCACCTACAACTACGTTAAGAGATAGGAATGAGAGCAGACCAAGATTGATTGGTCTCCAGGTCTTAAAGCGCTTGGAAATATAGAGTGCAACAATTAACAGTGCGATTCCTGAAACGCTTCGAAGTCCGAGATCATCGAGGCGTCGAACGATGAAACCAACTGTGCCGGTAAAGCGTGGATGTTCAAGATTGTTGAGCTCGCGATCGATGCGAATGAGAAAACCATTAGTAAGAACCTGGTAGGTGATGTACAGATACCCTGCAAATAAGCCTGCTGACCACTTCAGTGCACGACGCATCTGTCGCTGGCGCTGATCTAAAACTGTTGGCATCTCTTACTCGACTGTTACGGATTTAGCTAAGTTTCTTGGCTGATCGACATCTGTTCCACGAGCAACTGCAATCTCGTAGGCAAAAACCTGCAGTGGAACTGTTGCAAGTACTGGCTGGAAGAGCGGCGATGCCACAGGAATGCGAATGATGTGCTCGGCGCCAATTACTTCAGCACCTTCTGGCGCAATCACAACAACGCGCGCACCACGTGCCTTCACTTCCTGAATATTGCTGAGCATCTTCTCATCGAGTGCGTGCTCATCCTTGGTTGGAAGAATTGCAATGACTGCAGTGCCTTCTTCGATCAACGCGATAGGTCCGTGCTTGAGTTCGCCACCTGCAAAACCTTCGGCATGAATGTAGGCAAGCTCTTTGAGCTTAAGAGCGCCTTCAAGGGCTACCGGATATTCAATGCCGCGACCTAAGAAGAGAACGGTGTTGTTCTTAACAAATTTACGAGTGAGTTCGCGAAGCGGTTCGATGGTTTCGAGGATTTGTTCAACTTGTCCCGGAAGTTCGAGCATCTCGTTGTAGAGGCTCTTTACCTGCGCGTCAGTAAGTGTTCCGCGCACTTGTCCAAGCTTGAGGCCAATCAGGTAGACGGCAACAATTTGAGTAAGAAATGCTTTTGTTGATGCAACAGCGATTTCAGGTCCTGCATGTGTGTACAGCACAGCATCTGACTCGCGTGGAATGGTTGAAGAGTTTGTATTGCAGACTGCGAGGACTCGTGCACCTGCGGCCTTTGCGTGGCGCACAGCCATAAGCAAATCCATGGTTTCACCCGATTGTGAAATTGCAATGACGAGCGAATCTTTATCAACGATGGGATCGCGGTAACGGTACTCAGATGCGATTTCTACATCGACTGGAATCTTTGCCCACTTTTCGATTGCATACTTTGCGACCATGCCTGCGTGATAGGCAGTACCGCATGCAATAACTGAGATTCGCTTAATCTTCTCAATTTCATCATCGCTCATATGAAGTTCATCAAGTAGAACTTGGTTGTTATCGCTCAAGCGACCAATCAATGTGTCAGCAATAGCCTTCGGCTGATCAAAGATTTCTTTAAGCATGAAATGCGCAAAGCCACCCTTTTGTGCAGCTGCAGCATCCCAAGTGATTTCATACTCTTTCAGTGGGAGTGCTATGCCATCGAGATCGCAGATAGCAATGCCTTCAGGGCTAATGGTGACTACTTCATCTTGGCCAAGTTCGACAGCGCGCTTGGTGTAATCGATAAAGGCTGCAACATCGGATGCGAGGAAGTTCTCGCCCTTGCCTAAGCCGGCAACCAATGGTGAGTTACGGCGAACACCGACGATTGTTTGTGGCGCATCAGCATGAATTGCTAAAAGGGTAAATGAACCACGAAGTCGACGAACTGCAGCGCGCATAGCGGCTGTGAGATCACCACCGTGTTCTTTGCGGAGTTCAGATAAAAGGTGAGCTACGGATTCAGTATCTGTTTCAGATTCAAACTTATGGCCGCGCTTTTCAAGTTCTGCTTTGAGCTCTGAGTAATTTTCGATGATTCCGTTGTGAATAACTGCGAGCTTGCCCTCGTTATCCAAATGTGGATGCGCATTGCGATCAGTGGGCCCTCCGTGGGTAGCCCAGCGAGTGTGGCCGATTCCAGAATGAACTGTTGGAAGATTGGCAGGAAGTGCGCCTTCAAGGTTTGCTAACTTTCCTGCGCGCTTTTCTACAAAGAGTGAAGTTCCGGTTCCGAGTGCGATACCTGCTGAGTCATAGCCGCGGTATTCGAGACGACGTAGACCTTCAACGATGGGAGTAAATGCAGATTGTGGTCCTGTGTAACCCACGATTCCGCACACGAATTAATTCCCCAGTTCTGCCTTAACTACTGCAGCAAGTGATGCTGCGATTTCTTGTGCAAGGTTATCACTCGCGGCTTCGACCATGACTCTAATGAGTGGCTCGGTACCTGAGGCACGAAGTAATACTCGGCCATCATCGCCCAGAGTCGATTCTGCCTTTGCAACCGCATCTGTAATTGCCTGAGAAGTACTGAGCTTCTCTTTAGCAACGTTAGGAACGTTGATTAAAACTTGTGGGAATCGCTTCATGGTTGCCGCAAGTTCTGCCAGGGATTTCTTAGTGCGGATAACCTCTTGAGCTAATTGAAGAGCGGTAAGGATTCCATCTCCTGTATTTGCGAATTCGCGCATGATGAGGTGGCCAGATTGTTCGCCACCCAATGAGAAGTCGCCCTCAAGCATCTTCTCAAGAACATAACGATCTCCCACTGCTGTAGTGACAACATCGATTCCTGATTCCTTCATCGCATGCATAAAGCCAAGGTTGCTCATCACTGTTCCAACGATCGTGTTGGACTTGAGGGCGCCGCGTTCTTTAAATCCGCGACCCAGAATTGTCATGATGGCATCGCCATCAATGACATTGCCTTGTGCATCTACTGCAAGGCAGCGATCGGCATCACCATCGTGTGCGATTCCAAAGTCAGCACCTTCGGCAACAACGCGCGCCTGTAAATCTTCGAGGTGAGTCGAACCGCAATTGTCGTTGATATTCCAACCATCAGGTGAGTGATGGATAGCAACAACAGTTGCTCCGGCCTTTTCGTAAGCCTGTGGGCCAACTACTGATGACGCACCATTTGCACAGTCGACAACAATCTTTAAACCCTTAAGTGGAGTTGAAACGGATGCGAGCAAGTGGTTGAGGTAGCGATCACTCGCTGTCTCATCAAAATTAATGCGTCCAACGCCACGACCTGTGGGACGAGTCCATGGCTCGCCCATACGCTTTTCAATCGCTGCTTCGATTGCATCATCGAGCTTTCCGCCGCCGCGTGAGAACAACTTAATTCCGTTATCAGGCATTGGATTGTGAGATGCAGAGATCATGACGCCAAGGTCTGCACCGGATTCACCGACGAGATAAGCGATTGCCGGTGTTGGCAGAACACCTACGCGATAGACATCGATACCTGCACTTGCAAGACCTGCAGCAACGGCTGCCTCTAGGAATTCTCCAGATGCGCGTGAATCTTGACCAACGATCGCACGAGGTCGCTTGCCCTTATTCGATGATGATTCAACGAGAATATGAGCTGCTGCTACTGCAACATCGAGAGCTACTTCGGCTGTAAGGGTTTCACTGTTTGCTAAAGCACGAATCCCGTCTGTTCCAAAGAGAGCCATAACAACTCCTTTACTGCAGGAACAAACGGGATATCGAGAATAAAAAGAATTAACGCTTTGAGTACTGAGAACGCTTACGTGCCTTCTTAAGGCCGTACTTCTTACGTTCGATAACGCGTGCATCGCGCTTGAGGAAGCCAGCCTTCTTAAGTGCTGGACGGTTTGCCTCTGTATCGATCTCGTTCAATGAACGAGCAACACCGAGACGAAGTGCGCCAGCCTGACCTGAAACTCCACCACCGTTGATGCGTGCAAATA
>CAZAET010000074.1:0-5025 GCA_964484215.1 uncultured Candidatus Planktophila sp.
GGATATGTTGATCTGCAATCAGATTGAGGTTGCCGATAGGTGTTGCAAGGGTTGAGAGAAGCAGCGTCACGCTCGCTAAATTAGCGGTCGCGCAACATTTCAGCAACCAAGAATGAAAGCTCGAGTGATTGCGAGTGATTCAAGCGTGGGTCGCATGCTGTTTCATAGCGTGATTCGAGATCCTTTTCAGATACTTCGTTACCGCCACCAAGACATTCAGTGACATCATCCCCTGTGAGCTCGATGTGGATTCCACCTGGGTGGGTTCCGAGCTTCTTATGGACTTCAAAGAATCCGCGAACTTCATCAAGAACATCTTCGAAATTGCGGGTCTTGTAGCCATTCTTGGATTCAAAGGTATTGCCGTGCATTGGATCGCATACCCAGAGAACTTGTGCGCCGCTCTTTGTTACGCCTTCGACAAGTGCTGGAAGTGCCTGGCGAATCGTGCCCGCACCCATACGCGTAATGAAGGTGATGCGTCCTGGCTCGTTATCGGGATTGAGCTTTGCAATAAGTGCGAGTGCATCTTCTACAGTCGACTTAGGTCCAAGCTTGATGCCGATTGGGTTACGCACCTTTGATGCGAAATCAACATGTGCGCCATCGAGTTGACGTGTGCGTTCGCCAATCCAGATGAAGTGTCCTGAAACATCGTATGGAAGCTGAGTACGTGAATCAATGCGAGTAAGTGCCTTCTCGTATTCAATGATGAGTGCTTCATGGCTTGCATAGAAATCAACAGCCTTGAACTGTTCTGGATCTACGCCAGCTGATTGCATAAATGAAAGTGCGCGACCAATTTCATTTGCCATCTGCTCGTACTTGTCGCCGAACTTGGAATCGCGGATAAAGCCCTTGTTCCATTCGTGCACCTGACGAAGATCTGCAAAACCACCGCGGGTAAATGCGCGAACCAAGTTAAGAGTTGCAGCAGATGTGTTGTAAACACGAACAAGTCGGTTTGGATCTGGAGTACGAGCTGCCTCTGTGAATTCAATATCGTTTACAGCATCGCCGCGGTAGGCAGGAAGTGTGACATCCCCTCGAGTTTCGAGGTCATTCGAACGTGGCTTAGCAAACTGCCCTGCCATGCGACCAACCTTGATAACAGGCAAACTTGAGTAGTACTGCAATACAGCAGCCATCTGCAAGATTGTCTTGATGCGGTTACGGATTGAATCAGCAGTTGCTGAATTAAATGTTTCTGCGCAATCTCCACCTTGTAACCAGAATGCTCGACCTGCTGCAGCTTCAGCAATCTTCGCCTTGAGATCATCGCACTCACCAGCAAAGACAAGTGGAGGAAGAGCGCGAAGATCAGCAACAGCCTTCTTCATCTGCTCGCCATCTTGTCCGCCAGGCCAATTAGGTTGCTGAGCAGCGACGAGTGATGGATCGAAGAGTGAATCCAGTTGCGAGGAAGAAGTATTCATAGTCATAAGAATAGGTAATTCAGTGGCAATCTCGGAGGGAGATTATCCAAAGAACGAAGTGATCTCCTCATAGCGCTCGATTGGAACAGTCTTAAGAACATCTGTCGCTGATGCCAAAGGCACACGAGCGATTGTTGTTCCGTGAAGTGCCATCATCTTGCCGAAGTCACCTTCGTGAACAGCTGTAATTGCCTCAAGTCCGAAGCGTGAGCTAAGAACGCGGTCGAATGCTGACGGAGTTCCACCACGCTGGATGTGTCCAAGAACTGTGCAACGTGTCTGGTAGCCAGTCTTTGTCTCGATCTCAGCTGCGAGCCAATCGCCGATACCTGAAAGCTGTACGTGGCCGAATGCATCGAGTGGCTGATCCTTAGTGATCATGTCGCCATCTTGTGGGATTGCACCTTCTGCGATGACGATGATTGGAGCTGTACCTGTTTCAAAACGTGACTTTACGTATTCGCATACCTTGTCGACAGAGAACTTAACTTCTGGAACCAATATGCATGCAGCATCTCCTGCGATACCTGAGTGAAGTGCAATCCAACCAGCGTGACGACCCATGACTTCAACGATCAATGGACGGTGGTGTGATTCAGCTGTCGTGTGAAGGCGATCGATTGCTTCCATTGCAATGTTGACGGAAGTATCGAAACCAAATGTGAAATCTGTGTTGTTAAGGTCGTTATCGATTGTCTTTGGAACTCCGATGACCTTGACGCCTAATGCGTCGAGCTTTGTTGCAACGCCGAGTGTGTCTTCGCCACCAATTGCGATGAGAACATCGATGCCCTGATCAGCAAGGTTCTGCTTGATGCGCTCGACGCCGTTCTCCATCTTAAATGGGTTGGTACGTGATGAACCAAGGATGGTTCCGCCCTTTGCAAGAATTGGCTTTACAGTTGCAAGATCCAAAGGCATGGTGAGAGCCTCAAGAGGACCCTTCCAACCATCACGGAATCCGACGAATTCGTATCCGTACTCTTTGATTCCCTTTGTAACTACTCCGCGAATAACACCGTTAAGTCCTGGGCAATCTCCGCCGCCTGTAAGAATTCCAATACGCATTGCAACGCTCCAAAATTAAGTGAGATTTGGCTAAATAAATAAGCCGCACTGTGGTCAACACTGACTGGCACAGTCTAGCCTTTCGCCATGGCAAAACCCCAAACCAGCGCTGGCCCTTTAGTTGCTGGGGTTGATTCTTCGACCCAATCGGTGAAGGTCGTTATTCGCAACGCTAATACTGGTGAGTTAGTTCGCCAGGGTCGCGCTTCTCACCCCGATGGAACAGAAGTAGAGCCGGCCCTCTGGGAGAAAGCCCTCGAAAGTGCAATTGCAGAAGCGGGCGGATTAGATGATGTTGCGGCAATCTCTATCGGCGGACAACAGCATGGAATGGTCACACTCGATAGCAATGGCGAGGTTATTCGCCCCGCACTTTTATGGAATGACACTCGCTCTGCGCAATCTGCACGAGATCTCAACTCTGAAATGGGAGGAGATGCAGAAGCTGCAAAGAAAGTTGGATCAGTTCTTGTTGCATCCTTTACTGCAACAAAACTTCGCTGGCTTGCAGATAATGAAAAAGCAAATGCAGATAAAGTTGCCGCAGTTGCGCTCCCACACGACTGGCTTTCATGGCGCTTACAAGGCGGAAAAGATTTCGAGAAACTATTTACCGATCGCTCTGATGCATCAGGCACTGGTTACTTCGATCCTGTAACTTCAACATATCGCGAAGATTTATTGAAATCAGCGCTGCGAACAGATCGAACGATTATTACACCTCGCATCGTTGCACCAAGTGACTTCGGCGGGGAAACACTTTCGGGTATTCCTATCGCAGCAGGTGCCGGAGATAACGCCGGTGCAGCCCTTGGTGTTCAAGCACAACCCGGTGATGTTGTTGTCTCTCTTGGTACAAGTGGAACTGCTTTCGCAGTTTCAGATACGCCGACCCATGATGCAAGTGGCGCAGTTGCGGGTTTCGCCGATGCAACAGGTCGCTTCCTGCCTCTGGTCTGCACGCTCAATGCCGCGCGAATCTTGGATGCTGCCACACATATCTTAGGAAAAACGCATGATGAAGTTGGAGCTCTCGCTCTGAGTGCAAAGGCTGGAGCAAATGGATTGTCTCTTCTTCCTTATTTTGAAGGTGAGCGCACTCCAAATCGACCAGATGCAACTGGTGTCTTTGCTGGAATGAACATATCCAACTCAAATCCTGCAGATATTGCTCGGGCAATGATTGAAGGAATGCTGTGTGGGCTAGTCGATGCGGTCGATGCACTTGAAAAATTAGGTGTCTCAATCAACCGAGTTCTACTGATTGGTGGAGCTGCCAAGAATCCTGCTATTTCTTCAATTGCATCATCACTCTTTGGTCGCGAAGTACTTGTGCCACAACCTGGTGAATATGTTGCCGATGGTGCTGCGCGACAAGCTGCCTGGGCGCTCTTGGGTGATGCAACTGCGCCACAATGGAATTTAGGTGAAGTCACATCTACTCATTCACCTGCAACTCCAGATGTAGTGAGTGCATACCGAACCCTGCGAGATAGAACGACCAATTGGTAACTGCTGAATCAAAAAAGACGGTACTTCTTCTAAACGATCATCTCAATCGTAATTATGGGGCGCTGAAAAAAGCAGATCCGAAGACCCATCAAATTCTCTTTATCGAGAGCGAACGGATGCTCACTACCCGCTCTTGGCATGTTCAGCGCCTCTTCTTTCTCTTGTCTGCTCGCGATCACTTCTTGCAAGAGCTTCGCGATGAAGGATTTACGGTCACCTTTATCCAGAGCTTCAATACCGAAGTCGGAATCAACAAGTTTCGTGCAACTAACCCAGGCGTTGAGATTGAAGTAGCCGAACCATCTTCGCATCAACAGTTCGAACAGTTAAAAGGTCTCGGCCTAACTCTTATCCCTAACGATTTCTTTCTGACTTCTCGCCCGCTCTTTGCGCAATGGGCGAATGCACAAAAGAGCTTGGTCATGGAGAACTTCTATCGGGCACAGCGCATACGCCTAAATATCTTGATGGAAGGCAAAGACCCTGTTGGCGGCAAGTGGAATTACGATGCTGATAATCGCCTTCCACCTCCCAAAGGTGCTCATACGTGGCCTGTATATGTTGAACATCAACGAGATGAGATTGATGCCGCAGTAGTTGCAGATATTAAGAAGCGAAAGCTTCCTGTCTTTGGTGATGAACCCGATACAACATGGGGCACAACTCGCGCTGCCGCACTTAAGCAAATGGAACACTTCTTTAATACCGGCTTTGCAGATTTCGGTGCATATGAGGATGCGATGGTTGCAGATTCATGGGCAGTCAATCATTCGTTGTTAAGTCCTTACCTCAATGTTGGATTGCTCCATGCCGAAGAAGTAATCGACGCTGCACTCAAGCGCTTTGCAGAAGGAGATATTCCGCTAGCAAGTGCTGAAGGATTCATTCGCCAGATTATTGGTTGGCGCGAATACATCAACGGTCTCTATTGGCACTTCGGAAATCTCTATCGAAATGAGAATGCGCTAGCAGCTACTCGCCCACTCTTGCCTCTCTTTACAGACTCAAG
>CAZAET010000075.1:0-4964 GCA_964484215.1 uncultured Candidatus Planktophila sp.
GGCCCTTCAATAGTTGGAGTTGAGTCAACAATTATTGATTGCACAACAGAAAGTCCAAAGATTTTACGTCCTGGTGCAATCACAGAAGAGATGATTGAAGCTGTCACTGCGATTGATATTTCATACGATGCAACAGAAATTCGCGTCAGTGGTTCTCTTGAAAATCACTATTCGCCCAATGCGCAGGTGGTTCTTGATATCGGTCCAGAAAAAGGAGATGGATTTATTGCACTCGCTTCAACTCCGACACCGGATGGCGTAATTCGTTTATCTTCACCGCAGAGCAATGAAGAGTTCGCACGAGTTCTCTACACATCTCTTCGAAGCGCGGATGAGCAATCGTTATCTCGAGTTGTCGTGCACCAGCCTTCTGGTGACGATATCTCTGTGGCAATTCGCGACCGATTACTGCGTGCCAGCCGCGGTCGCTGAGGTAGTAGACTGCGCCAGTTATTTAGTTGGGGCCTTTAGCTCAGTCGGTAGAGCAACGGACTTTTAATCCGTGGGTCGTCGGTTCGAGCCCGACAGGGCCCACACCTGTATCTTCTCGCTATGAAAAATAAGTCCTGGATACCTACCTACATCGCTGTAGGAATTGTCTGGGGCTGTTCCTTTATCTTCATCAAACTCGGTCTTGAATTCCTTACTCCTTTCGGAGTCGCATTCGGACGATGTGCCCTAGGTGCGGCAACGCTCTTGATCGTTGCAAAGGTCCGCGGTTTTCGACTACCCACTGATCGCAAAATTCTCTTTCACCTATGGATCGTGGCTCTGCTGCTCAATGTAATTCCTGGAATCTTCTTTGCTCTTGCTGAAACAGAAGTGACATCAGTTCTTGCAGGCATCATTAATGCAGTAACGCCGTTGATGACCTTGATTGCAATTCTGGTTGTAAACCGCGAAGAGAAACCAAAGGCTTTTCAAATTTTTGGATTATTCATCGGCTTCCTTGGAGTGCTTACAGTTCTCGGAGCTTGGAAAGGCTTGGGAGATAACCCGCTCTGGGCAATCCTCGTACTGCTAGCTGCAGTTGCTTGCTATGGAATTTCATACCCATACACCCGCAGATTTGTAATGCCCTATAAATTAAAGCCGGAATCGATTGTTGCTACTCAATTAACCTTGGCAGCCATCACGCTTCTTCCGTTCTATCTCTTTGATGGAATTGCGAAAGACGAGTACCGAATCGGCCCGCTTCTTGGAATGTTAGGTCTCGGCGTATTTGGAAGTGGTTTCGCCTACCTCTGGAACTTCCGAGTGATGGAAATTGCAGGCAGTGCGATTGCAAGTAGCGTCACTTACTTAACGCCAGTGGTTGCAGTTATTGTGGGCGTTATTTTCTTGAACGAAAAAGTAACCTGGCACGAACCAGTTGGTGCGCTAGTGGTACTGCTAGGTGCTGCGATTGCTCAAGAGCGAATCAAGTTATTACAGCGTAAATCCAACAGGTAGCTCGAGGCGATGCGATGCCAACAATGAGGCATTGGTAAGAATCTCTCGTGTAGGTGCATCAGCAACAATGATTCCACCGGAAAGAATTACAGATCTCTCGCAGAGTTCGAGCGCATAAGGAAGATCATGCGTCACCATCACGATAGTGACATCTAGAGAGCGGACTATTTCAGCTAATTCGCGGCGGCTCGCTGGATCAAGATTAGAAGAAGGCTCATCCATAACAAGAATCTCTGGCTTCATTGCGAGCACTGTTGCAACTGCCACGCGACGGCGCTGACCGAAAGAGAGATGGTGAGGTGGGCGATCTCTGAATTCAAGCATTCCGACTTGGCTCAGAGCCTCATCAACTGCTGCGTTTAATTCATCCCCGCGAATTCCCATATTAAATGGACCGAAGGCAACATCTTCGCCGACGGTAGGCATGAAGAGTTGATCATCTGGATCTTGAAAAACAATTCCTACTTTGGAGCGAATCTGCTTAAGAGTCTCTTTATTCTTTGAATCTACGAGCTCGCCCGCAATCCTGACTTCTCCCTGCATCGTGGGGTGAATTCCATTCATATGCATGACAAGCGTTGTCTTGCCGGCACCGTTTGGACCAAGAAGAGCTACTCGTTCACCTTTATTAATTGTGAGGTTAACGCCGTAAAGCGCTTGATTGCCATCGGGGTAGGCAAAGGCGAGATTCGAAATCTGCAGACTTGGTGTTGTGTTCATGCTTTACCAACCGATCGCAAGAAATAGAAGTGATGTGGATAGTGCAATTCCAGGTAGAGATAGAGCGGTTAACCACTGACGAGTTGTGACGACAGGGTTTCCTAGCGACGGCAGATTTCCATCGAAACCGCGAGAGAGCATTGCTAAGTGAACTCGTTCGCCGCGTTCGTAAGATCGAATAAAGAGTGCGGCAGCAGATGTGGCGATTACTTTCCAATGCTTAATACCGGTAGCGATAAATCCACGAGATTCACGCGCAATCTTCATGCGCTCCATCTCATCGCTAATGACGTTGACATAGCGCAACATGAAAGATGCGATCTGAACCATTACGGTCGGCAACTTCAGTCTTTCAAGCCCACGGAGAATTTCGCGCGCAGTTGTTGTCGTCGACAGGATTACTGCAGCAAGTACTCCGAGACTTCCTTTGGCAACGATAGAAGTTCCAGCTAATAAGCCTTCGCTATACAACTGAATACCTGCAATTTCAAAACGCTCGCCTTCGCCAAAGAAAGGCATGAGGATTGCGAAGAAGACGAATGGAATTTCGATGAGGGCTCTTTTGAAGAGAAGAAGTAGAGGAATCTTGCTGAAGAGCGCAGCAGCGATATCCAAAGCGAAGAGTGCGATAAATGTCTGCCAACGCGTAATTGGAGTAGAAACGGCAACCAAGATAAAGGCCAGAACAGCAAGGATTTTGATGTGCGATGGAAGCAGGTGAGTCACAGAATGTCTGTGTAGATAAAGTCTTTCACCCACATCATGGCCATGGTGGTGGCCGTGGGTGTGAACTAGATCGGTTTCCTGCGCTTGAGGCTTTATTTCTCTGATCCTGACTTACGTCGGACCAGCATAAATAAGCCAGTTGAGATAACTCCAGTAGCTAGGACTCCAATAACTCCTGCAGCACCCGTTGAGAAACGAGGGTTATCGATTCCCTTCACTCCGTAATCTGCGAGAGCACCATCAGCATTTGCATGATCTTTTGCTGAATCGATAAATCCAATATCTTCTGCAACTTTCTCAAGTCCATCAGGACTAGAAGATGCGTAGAAAGAGGCAACGCCTGCTAGTAAGAGAGAGGCAAGCAGACCTGCAAGTAGAAAGTTTTTATTCTTCATGATGCGCTCCTGATTTCGAGAGCTTGCTTCTCGCCCTTGAATCCATAAACCAAATCAGAACGACTCGCGAGAACTGCGCCAACTGCAAACGCGGTAATGAGCGCTTCACCGATTCCGATAAGGATGTGCGTACTAATCATTGCTGTCAGAACTGCAGAGACTGAGAACGTCGCGTTTGCACCGATTGAGTATTGCAATACGAATCCTGCTGCAGCTGCTGGAACTGAGAGCAATCCAGCTAACCCTGCCGAAATCGTTGTAGAAAATTTTGATGATGGCAAAATCTTCTGAAGTAGTAAGAAGGCTCCGTAGCCAGCCCAGACTCCGATGATCGCCATGTTAAATACGTTGAGACCGATTGCTGTTAATCCACCGTCGGCAAAGAGGAGACCTTGCATTAAGAGGACGACGGTAAGTGAAAGCGTTGCCGCATATGGCCCCACAAGAACGGCAGCGAGTGCGCCTCCAAGTAAGTGGCCACTTGTTCCTGCAGCGACAGGGAAGTTGAGCATTTGAACTGCAAAGATAAATGTCGCAGTAAGCCCGGCAAGAGGCGCAGTCTTCTCATCGAGAGTCGACTTCGCTCCCTTGATTGAGAGAGCGACCCCGGCTGCGGCAAGGGCTGCAAAGACGGTAGAGGTAGGGATATCGATAAACCCATCAGGAATATGCATGGAGGTAGGTTAATGCAAATCGTTTGCATCTGCATCTGGAAGGCAGAAGGATAGATTCTCACGCCTCTCGCAGGGAAATATCGGCCCCACCCAGGGCGTTAGGTCTAGTGTGTGGGAATCTCGAGTCCTAGTAGGAAGCGCTAGAACGAAGCAAGGGGAGGTCTTTTGATGAGCGATGACGAAGGCCAGGACGAGCTCGTAACTGAAGAGATGCTCTGGGATCGAATCCCCGAAGTCCACGGTGAAGAACGAGCAAATACATATTACGAACTTTCTGCCCGCATCTTTGCTCGCGGTCAATATGACGAAGCGTTGGCGCTCGCTGAAACAGCGCGAGATATCTTCTCTGAACTTGGAGCATCAGCACCGAGCGAAGGTTTAGCGCAGGCATATTCAGCAATTGGGTACAACCTCAATCAGCTAAAGCGCATGGATGAAGCAGCTACTGCTATGAGTAAAGCGGTTTCTATTTTGCGTGAGAACAAATCTCCAATTGCACTCGAACTCGCCTGCACACTCGGCGAGTGGTGGTACGCCTCAAAGAATTACGAAAAGGTAATCGAAACCATGTACGAGTGCTCGCAAGAGCATCTCGTTGATGGAAATAACATCGGCGCAGCTAACGATATGCACCTCATTGGATGCGCACAGCGCGAACTTAAGAATTATTCCGAAGCGGTCATCTGTTTTCAGGAAGCGCGCAAGATGTTTAAGCTCGAGAAAGAGATCATCCACGTTGCTCGTTGCGACCAGAAAATTGCATCTTGCTACAACGAACTTAATGAAGGTGAAAAAGCCTTCGAGGCTGCGCAGAAATCGATAGATGTCTTTGAAACAGCGCACGATCATCGCCGCGAAACTTTCGCCCTCTTTGAACTCGGGAAAGCTGAAATCCTGCTTGGAAAACTTGAAGATGGACTTTCAACTCTCGATGGAGTTCTGCAGATAGTTGCAGAAGATGAACCAAAAGACTTTGAGTTCATCCTTGATATCGAAG
>CAZAET010000076.1:0-4947 GCA_964484215.1 uncultured Candidatus Planktophila sp.
GATTTAGACGTCGCGTAACTACCGAATCTGATGCACTAAAGGAACTGGCTCACGAGCCATACAAGTGCGAACTGATTGGAATTAAGGGTGGCGGAACTGATGAGACCAACGTAGAAGTTGGTGGAACAGAGCTAACGATTTATGACAATCTCGGTCGGGATGGTCAACCAGTCTGGTCTGATCTCTGTCGCGGACCGCACCTTCCTTCAACAAAACATATTCCAGCATTTAAGTTGATGCGTAGCGCAGCCGCATATTGGCGCGGCTCTGAAAAGAATCCAATGCTGCAACGTATCTACGGAACAGCGTGGCCATCGCAAGATGAACTCAACGCTTACCTCGAACTTCTTGCTGAGGCTGAAAAGCGCGATCATCGCCGCCTTGGCCAGGAACTCGACCTTTTCTCATTCCCTGAAGAAATTGGTTCTGGCCTTGCGGTATTTCACCCTAAGGGCGGAATCGTCCGACGTGCGATGGAAGATTATTCGCGCAAGCGTCACGAAGAAGAAGAGTACGAATTTGTTTACTCACCTCACTTAACCAAGGCGGCGCTCTTCCAGAAGTCTGGCCACTTGGATTGGTACTCAGAAGGCATGTACCCACCAATGATCATGGATGAAGAACTCCATGCCGATGGAACAATTAAGCGTGCGGGGCAGCAGTACTACATGAAGCCGATGAACTGCCCGTTCCACAATCTCATCTTCCAGTCACGTCAGCGTTCTTATCGTGAGCTCCCGCTTCGGCTCTTCGAGTTCGGAACTGTTTATCGCTATGAAAAGTCTGGCGTACTACACGGCATCACACGTGCTCGTGGTTTTACTCAGGACGATGCTCATATCTATTGCACCAAAGAACAGATGCCGGGCGAACTCGATTCACTCCTTACCTTCGTTCTCAACTTGCTTCGCGACTACGGACTAGAAGATTTCTATCTCGAACTCTCAACTCGCAACCCGGAAAAGTCAGTTGGAGAAGATGCGGATTGGGCCGAAGCGACTGAGGCACTTCGCAAAGCAGCTGTTGCTCAAAATCTTGAACTCGTACTGGATGAAGGTGGAGCAGCTTTCTACGGACCAAAGATCTCGGTGCAGGCCAAGGATGCAATCGGTCGCACCTGGCAGATGTCCACAATTCAAGTTGACTTCCAACTCCCACAAAGATTCGAACTTGAATTCGCTGCAGCAGATGGATCACGTCAGCGTCCGGTGATGATTCACCGCGCACTCTTCGGATCTATCGAGAGATTCTTCGGCGTTCTAACCGAGCACTATTCAGGTGCGTTTCCTCCATGGCTTGCACCAGTTCAGGTAATGGCAATCCCGGTTGCCGATAACTTCACTGATTATTTGCATGGCGTGGTGAAACAGATGAAATCTTCAGGTATTCGCGCTGAATTAGATTCTTCAGATGACCGTATGCAGAAGAAGGTGCGTAACGCACAGCTGCAGAAGATTCCTTTCATGATCATTGCAGGCGAAGAAGATATGAACGCCGGAGCGGTTTCCTTTAGATATCGCAACGGTGATCAGAAAAACGGTATTCCTGTCGCAGATGCAATCGCGGAGATCAAAGAGATCGTCGCCAACCGCAAACAGGTTTAGTGATGTCTGAAATCAACGGCGCAGGTATGCCAGATGGGTGGCAGCGTTTGTGGGCACCTCATCGCCTTGATTACCTGCGCGGAGAAAATCGCCCCCTCGATGGCAACGATGTTCAATGCCCTTTCTGTCGCATCCCATCACTTTCAGATGAGGAAGGGTTGGTTGTTGCCCGCGGTAAAACTGCTTATGTGGTGATGAATCTCTATCCATATAACCCAGGACATTTGCTCATCTGTGCATTTCGCCATGTTGCAGATCTAACTGATCTGACCGATGAAGAACGCCACGAGATTACAGATCTCAGCGCGCACGCTATGAAGACAGTCCGCAAGGTTTCGAACGCCGATGGATTTAATCTCGGAATGAATCAAGGAGCAATTTCAGGTGCAGGTGTTGCTGCGCATATTCACCAACACATCGTTCCTCGTTGGTCGGGGGATGCGAACTTCATGCCAATTATTGGAAAGACTAAAGTCTTGCCACAGTTACTTACGATGACTCGAGATGAGTTAGCTGCTGCTTGGTAGTAAATCAATATAACTTTGCACGACATCTACACCGATACCTTTTATCAAGTTAATCGGAATAGCTGGAAATAAAATGCCGGCCGCAAAGGCGCCTTCATCCATCTCTGATGTTAGATCGAAATACTCTTCTCGAAATTCACGTACGAGTTCTTCATGTTCAGGATCACTTGCCCGCAGCTGAGGCGGATTCTTTGTGTAATCAATAATCTGCAAATCTTGCAATCTTATAAGCGCTGCAGCCTCGCCGTTGTCATCATGAAGAACAAGATATGGAGTTACAAGTTGATCAAAGACGCGATTTGCAACCATGACCGCATCTTCAAAATCGAGTTCTTGTCCTTCGAGGCCATTAACTACGACCATCCGCGGAATCTGGAAATCATCGAGAGCGGCCCAGTTATCTATTGCTTGCTGATCAATTCCGGCAGAAGGGTTAATGGCAAAGATTGCTAAGTCAGATTCCCCTTCAGGGGTATCGGTGAAGCTTGCCTCGAAAGCAGTTGCCACGGTCTGAGGAGATGCGCTGACGTGACCGTATACATGGATACGTTTCACAGCGTTGGCGCTAGGTGAAGACATGCGGGTAAGCCTACGATGGTGCCGATGATTAGTAGCGCACTGAAACCAGCAGTCACTCGATTAATTGAACCGGTGGCTCGCTTCGCCCTGCGAGTTGGCCTTACTCCAAACACAATTACCTTGCTTGGTGCCCTGGGCGTTCTTCTCTCTGCTGGATATTTCTATCCTCGAGAAGAATATTTCGTGGGAACTCTATTCATTTCATTCTTCGCCCTTAGTGATCTCTTCGATGGCACCATGGCTCGAATTTCTCAAAGTGGTGCAAGCAAGTGGGGAGGATTCCTCGATTCCACGATCGACAGAGTCACAGACTCAGCAATCATTATTACAATTCTTATTCCGCTGATTGAAGCCGATGACAAGCTCTCTTATCTGGGTTTGATAACCCTTGTGACAGGGCTTCTGATTCCTTATATCCGCGCGAAAGCGGAAAGTTATTCGATTTCTTGCTCTGTCGGCATCGCAGAACGAACTGAGCGTCTTGTCATCATTCTCACCGCCGTCGGATTTGAAGGCTTAAATGTTCCGTACGCACTCGCCACCGGTCTCTGGCTTCTTGCAATTCTAGGTGTAGTCACTGTGATCCAACGTATCAAAGTAGTTCGAGATGGACTCCTGAATCAATGAAAGATCGCATTACGCTCATCGCTTATCTTCTTGGGTGGTGGATTGTTCGAACGCTGCCAGAGAAGTCGGCTTATTCGCTCTTCTATTCCATTGGAGAATTCACTCATCGTCGAAATGGAAAGAGCATTCAAAGACTTCGCTCCAATCTCCATCAAGTAAAACCAGAACTGGACGAGATTGAACTTGAAACGCTGGTCGCTAAATCAATGTCCTCATATATGCGTTATTGGTGCGACACCTTCCGCATTCAAAATTGGAGTACTGAACGAATCCGCAAGACTGTGACAACCACCAATGTGAATCTCTTGCTCGATCCTATGAAAGATGGTCGGGGAGTAGTTGTTGCACTTCCTCATTCTGGAAACTGGGACCACGCTGGCGCCTACTTCTGCTCCCTTGGGATTCCTCTAGTTACGGTCGCTGAGCGACTAAAGCCTGAAGCACTCTTTCAAAAGTTCTTGCATCATAGAGAATCTATGGGATTCGAAGTACTTTCCCTTGATAGCAGATCCTTCATCACTCTCGTCAAGCGTGCAAAAGAGAAACGATTGATTGCTCTTGTTGCCGATAGAGATCTTTCGCATTCAGGAATCGATGTTAATTTCTTCGGCAGCAATGCACGTATGCCTGCTGGGCCAGCTCTATTGGCTGTAAAAACTGGAATTCCTCTTATCGTTGCTCACGTCTCGTACTCGCAGAACGGAATTCATATTGATTTCCATGAAGTACAAGTGCCGACCCAGGGGAGTGAAACAGAGCGCATTGAAAAGACAGTTCAGATGACCGCCGAACTTTTCTCAGTGGGAATTGCGCAACATCCAGAAGATTGGCATATGCTGCAAAGAATCTGGGTTGATGCGCGCGATGAGAAAACTGAAGGTAGCAACTAATGCCATTATCTAAGAAACGAATCGGAATTGTCTGCCCTTATGGATGGGATACACCTGGCGGAGTCCAGAGTCACGTTGGAGATCTCGCAGAGTATTTAATCCGTCAAGGTCATTACGTTTCAGTGCTTGCTCCAGCAATTGATGAGGAGAATCTTCCTGATTACGTTACGAGTGCGGGTCGCCCAATTTCAATCCCTTATAACGGCGCAGTTGCACGGGTTCTTTTTGGACCGATTGCTTTTGCTCGTGTGAGGCAGTGGATTAACAATGGAAGTTTCGATGTGTTGCACTTACATGAACCTGCGATTCCTTCGATTTCTTTACTGGCATGCTGGGCAGCTGAGGGGCCAATGGTCGGTACTTTCCATGCTGCTGCCAAACGTCAGAAAGTTACCTTTGCAGTTGCTCCGATTCTTGAACCTGTGATTGAGAAACTGACAGCACGAATCGCGGTAAGTGAGGCAGCTCGAGAAACGCTGACTGAGCATCTACAAACAGATGCCATTGTCGTGCCCAATGGAATTTACGCAGATAGATATCGAGATGGTTCGATCGATCAGCGATGGACCGGAAATACAATCGGATTCATTGGTCGTTTCGAAGAGAAGCGCAAAGGGCTAGACGTCTTGGCTGTTTTTATGATTGCAGTGCTTCCTAGATATACACTTATAACCGTATTTCTCGCAGCTCATGCAGTAAAAGCTGCTGCCAAGACGTCTA
>CAZAET010000077.1:0-4901 GCA_964484215.1 uncultured Candidatus Planktophila sp.
ATAGTGCTGCTGTCCAGAGAGGTTCCGGCAGAGTTGTAGAATTTTCAATTGCCCATTTGATTTGTTCACAGCCGTCTCCCTCAAGACTTCTAATGGCAATTTTTTCAAAAGAGGTCTCCTGATTGTCGAGCTTCATCAACGCCTTGGTATCCTCATCCAAACCTTTTGGCAGGTTCTTTAGGATTTCCGCTGGCGTCTCTTCTACTATGCCTAAGAACTCTTTAAACTCATCGAATGAATAGACGGGGAGTTCGTCGCTGATTACTTCGCACTTACTAGGTGGCGTAGTCTTGTAATTAAACGTCTCAGGACAGCGCATGATACGTGCCGCGTCCGCTGTAACCACTGGATCGATGTGTAAGTCATTCTCAAGACAATACGCTTTAAACTTTTCCGCATAGGGCTTCCACTCAGCGGCGGGGATATCCCGATCCAAGAACCAATAAGCATGTACTCCTGTGCCGGAATCAACAATGACGGGGGATGGTAATTCTGTTCTAGCCAAGAAGACTTGTAAGGCAATATGCGCCTCGGGTTGAGATATATAGCCGCGTTTAACTTCTGCCTTTGATAGTCCAACGTCCAAGTCGATGAAGAATGAACGTAGGAATTGCGCGTCCTCTGCCTTGCGGCTATAACCGTCGAAGGACGCAAGTGCGACGTAGACGTTAGCTTTTTCCAGCGCAAACTGTCTTGCAAGATTTTCGACATCATCTAGGGACTCCGCAAATCTCTGTGTGGTTCGTTTGTTGTCTATCTTTGCCACACAGTAGACGCCCTGCGAAGGCAATGCTTTCTCGTAAAATTGTTTTATCATATCCGCAGAGACAAGAAAGGCAGGATTGCTCCTGCCTAGTTAATGGGTGGGGTACTCGCTACGTCCTTAGCCCCGAACGATTTCTCTTCGGTTATTACCTAATAGCGCATTCGGCATCCGCTTTTCCCCGTTAAATCGTCTTACCTACCATGTCCTCAATATAAGCTTTGGCTCCCTTCACAGACTTGGCTGGTAATGCTCCACTGCCCAAGTCTTTCTCTACAAGCCGAATGAAAGCCAAAGCTATATCTTCGTTCTTACCGCGCAACACCGCGCCGCGAAACCAGTTGTGAACTGTCGCTCGTGACACACCTATGGCAACAGCTACGTATTTGGCTGGCAGGTTTGCAGCTACGCAAAGCTTCGCCATCTTGTAACCAATGCGATAGGTGTCATCCACGCTATCTAGCTCACTCAAAAACTTCGTACTGTATGGCCGCGACATGGTTCTCCTTATGCTTTCTTAGTCCACTTCTTAATTACATCAGTAGCATCTGTTGCTTGTGCCGGAGCGCGCTTGGTTGATTCTCGCATTGTCGGCTCTGCCACCGCTACCTCTTCCCCTGTCTCTTTCTTCTTGTACACAGTCAGCTTGATCGCAGCTTCAGCAGCCGGGGTCTTGCCTTGTGCAGCAACAGTATCGTAGTCGTCAGGATTAACTGCACCCGCTGGGCTAAACAACACTTTAGGGAACTGAACCTTGGTATCGAACTGAACCTTAGTCACAACACGGCCTTTCGACACGTTGTTGTTTGCCAGCATTCCTATGTAAGACTTGAAAGGCCATCTTCCATTTTCTTCTTTTCCAAAAGTCGATGCTGCGGGGATAACGAATTCCAGTACGTCACCACTAGGGTCTTGTGGTAGGACGACAGCGGTACGCCATGACAGCTTGCATTTCGCACCAACACCTGAATCGTTTGAACCCTTAGCGGAGTTGGGGCAGACGTCGCAAGACGGAGCGCACGGAGATTCAACATCAGCATCAGGCTTAACGGAGTCGTTAGACCAGCAAACGGGCGATGCGACTTTTCCTTCTTCATACGTACCCTCGTAGCATTGACGCGATGCACTGTGCGCCATCTTCACAAAGATAATGTTCATGTGACGGTCTTCGATAGCACCAACTTCTTTGCCACCGACCATCTTACGGAACACACCGCCCTTGATTGAAAGGCGCTTAGTCTGATTACCACCACCGCCAGCTACCGCTGCGGTATCTTCATCAACACCCGTCTGAATCATCAGTGGGTTGTTTGCCAAAATGGTTGCGAGTTCTGTGCTCATAATTTTTCCTTAACTTAATTTAACTGTGGGCTTGCGTACTGTGATGGTAAATTCTCGCATCACGTTCACACCGGGCGGCAATCCTGCTTCATGTAATGAATTGTTACGCTCAGATATGAATTCTTTAAAATTACTTTGGTGGATACGACCTTCAAACAATTCAACAGCGCCGTGCTCAAGCACGAACTTATTGAAGTTATCTCGGTCTGAACAAGTAAACCTTTCTGAAAGTTTTTTCATAATGGTGCCATGAGGGGTTCTGATACTGTCTGCCTTGATCTCATTGCACCCCGCTAACATCGCTTGCTCTAACGTAGCCATCTCGGCTTTTAGTGCAGTGTCCTGCTCTTTAAATTCAGCCTCAATCTTTTCACGCTCGTTCCTAATAGTCAAGTAGGTTTTAACTAATTCTTCCATATCATTCATAGCTTCCCTCCATCTCTGATTTATACAAATCAACAAGTTTCTCGTGTGAATCAACTTTGCCCTGCAACATCTTGTACATTCTTCGTTCTACTTCTGAACCTTGTAAGTGAACCACTGTCATACGATTCTTCTGCCCCACGCGATCAATACGTGCAATGCACTGTATGTATGTTTCTACACTCATAACAGGAGACCAGAAAACAATAGTGTCGGCAGCAGTCAACGTGACACCGTGTGATGCTGCTTGAGGTTGAATAACTAACACTCGTGGGTCTACCGCCGTTTGAAACCTATTGACTATGCGTTGCCGTTCGCCAGCAGATACCGCTCCGTTAATTATTTCATTGGTGACGCCATTCTCTGTTAAGTGCCGTGAAACAAGTTCAATAGTGTGAGTGAACGGCACAAACACCAGCACCTTGTTGACTGTCTCCTCCAACACTTCGTCTAACGCTCTTAGCCGTGGTGCTATGTCGAACTCAATAACTTCCCTTGTGTCGGAGTACACTGCGCCGCCTGACACTTGTAACAATTTACTAAGACGCGCCGCTGCATTTACTGCACTTATCTGCTCACCGGCTGCTTCAACTAACATGTCTTCTTTTAGTACCTTGTAATACTTGGCGGCTTGCACGGTCAGTGGCACTTCTCGTGTCTGATACAACACTTCTGGCAAGTCAAGGCACTCGGCTTTGGAAAACCGAATTGCTGGCTGTAATGCGTCGAATACAGTTTGTCTAGCCATCGGTTTGGGAACCCATTTAAACCGCGTTAACTGATTCATAACCTTGTCCCGCCACGCTGTGCTGTACTTCGGAACCCTTTGTGGGGCAACCAAACGCGCTAGGCCGAACGCATCGAGCGGGGACTGCGATGCCGGTGTGCCAGTCAGCATCCATAATCGGGTCTCAGGTTTGATCAGCTTGGCAAGTAGCTTCCAGCGCACGGTGCTTGTGGACTTGTATGCGTTGGCCTCGTCAACCACGATCAGATCAAAGTCGCCGTTCTTAATCTCTTCGTGCAAGATGCCAACTCCGTCATAGTTAGTGACGATAAAGTCGTACTCACCGTTTAATATTTTCTTACGTTTCGGGGCAGGGCCATAGGCAACGCCTACGCTTCGGTGCATAGCTGTTTTAAACACGTCGGCTTGCCATGCGGAATACATGATCGTAATCGGACACACCACGAGCACACGCTTGATCAACCCCAAGGACATCAGATAGTCAGCCGCCCAGATGACTGATGAAGTCTTACCTGTACCCGCTTCGTTAAAACAGAATGCACGCCGACGATTGGCTAGGAATGAGGAAGTAGTTTTCTGGTGGTCAAACGGCGTAAATAGACCCGGCCAGTTGTAATCTCGGAGTATCGTTGAGGGGATATTGTTATAGCCAAAGGAATCGGCTAAGAAAGACGCTTCGTCGTTCCCCCAGTAAACAATAATTTCAGTCTCGTCATCGCTTCGGTTAAGAATCTCACTCTTCTTAACGTAATTCAGGATTTGATCTGCAACTTGATTGGGTGTGCGAAACTGTAGGGCAGCGTCGTCTACGACTGTAAACTTAATATCATTCAATTTTGCCTCACTGTAAAGTTAACGTGACCCCTTACGGGGGTTAGTCGGTTATATCCGTGTCAGGAGTATTGCAAGAAAGGGTAGACACTAAATAACTGATGCGGTTAATGGGGAGAAAGCCCTTGCGGAAAAAACCCCGCCCACTCACACCTTATGGCAAACACCTTGTTGGTGGGCTACTTACTTCCGTGCGGAGTGAACTGACCAAAGTCTCCTGCCAGCACTTCCGTTTTCGCCCGTAGTCTTACTTCTTTCTCTCGCGCTTGCTTGTTTCTGACACTAACGCACCAGATGACGCACGTTTGAAAGAACGATTCTTGGCAGCGGATTCTATACGAGTACCGTCTTTATTGCTACCGCCTTTTGATAAAGCTTTTACGTGGGCGATGTCTTTGCCTTCACGCTTGTCAGCTTTACCATTTCCGTTCTTATCTGTGCCTGTTTTATCTACTGCACGACGCGCACGTTGGCGCTCCATGCGATCAGGGTGTTCGCCTCTTGCTTTCTCTTGCTCGTACTCTTTTTTGTACGGCCTCGGCTTGTTGACGTATGGCATTTGGTTCTCCGTGTATTAGTTCGTTAGAAGAAAATATTCCTCTCCACATCATTTCCGTTGATCTCCGCAGTTCTTGCACTGTCGGCAGTTCCGTGAACGTATTCGTTTCCACCGATTGTCTCTCGCTGTCTTCGTTCATAACTCTTATACTCCATACCAAACAGTTCGTTAAGGCCCGGTAGTAGTTCCTTTAGTAGGTCTGCTCTGCTGATCGCCATCATCGACTCCTGTGATGC
>CAZAET010000078.1:0-4888 GCA_964484215.1 uncultured Candidatus Planktophila sp.
GTTATCACTCTCGACCTGTGAGTGCTAACGCCAAATCTAGACGGGTTTATTCCAAGGGGCAAAACGAACTTTTGACCCCATCAAAATGGCAGCAAAACGAGAGGGTAGGAAGGGGCTTTAGCGGGCTGAACGGGCCTGCATGCGGGCTTCACGCAGGCGGCGAAGGCGCTTAACCAGCATCGGAGAGGCCTCGAGGGCATCATCGCGATCGATGAGGTCGTTGAGCAGCTGGTAGTAACGAGGGGCTGTGAGGTCGAAGAGCTCTTTGATTGCAGTCTCTTTCGCACCGGCAAAACGCCACCAGTTACGTTCGAAGTCGAGGATACGAGTTTCGAGGTCGGTCAAGGTCGAGCCTGTAGTTCCTGGGTTCTCGAGCGCTGACATGTCGCCAATCTTAGATTGGAGTTATGCAGAAGTGTGGGATTTGCGGGCAGCTTTCACAATATTGCGAAGCATTGTCGGAAATATAAAGAAATGAAAAGGCGAAACTACATACCAATAAATTTGGCCGCCTAATCCTCGCGGCTCAAAGAGCGCATCTTGGCTGACAATAGTTTTTCCATCTTTTTTCTCAATATGAAATTCCAGCCACGCTTTTCCGGGAAGAATCATTTCGGCATAGAGACGCAAATGTTTCTGCGGTTCAAGACCTTCAACTCTCCAAAAATCTAAGCTGTCACCGATGCGAAGATGTTGTGGGTCGCGTCGACCGCGACGTAGTCCTACGCCTCCGACCATTCGATCAAGTAAACCGCGCAGATACCAAAGCCAATCTGAACCAAACCAACCACGTGCACCACCGATTCCTTCAATCTGTTCCCAAATCTTTTCCGCAGGAACTTCAGTAATTATTTCTCGATGGTCTTTCAAAGTTAGCTCACCCGCCCAATCAGGATCACTCTGCGCCTTCTGCCATGGAGCAATTGGGTAAGCCGCATCAGACCAGCGGGTATCAACAGAATTTTCAGCAGTACGAGTAAGTGCCAATTGAATTGCTTGAGAAACAGTAAGAAGGCCTTCTGAAGGAAGAGGAATTAGATCCGAAATGCTCTTACGAGGGTCCACAACTACTTCACTAATGAGTGACTCAACTAGCGGACGTGCAAGTGAAGTTGGTACAGGTGTAACAAAGCCAATCCATAAACTAGAAAGCTTGGGCGTTAGAACTGGAACTTGAATGATTTTACGTTTGCGCAAGCCCGAAATTTCGGCGAACTTCTGCATCATCGCCGCATAGGTAACTACCTCAGGTCCACCAATATCGCAGATTCGGTTGATGGGCTTTGGTAATTCGGCAGCGCTGCGCAAGTAATACAGGACATCGCGAATCGCAATTGGCTGAGTGCGATTTGAAACCCACTTCGGCGTAGTCATGATTGGCAAACGGTGTGTGAGATGGCGCAACATCTCGAATGAGGCAGATCCTGAACCAATAATGATTCCGGCACGAAGTTCGAGCACTGGAACTGAAGTAGATGCCAACTGTGTTCCAGTATTCATTCGCGATGTTAAATGGCGACTACGGTTCTCATCATTTGCGATTCCGCCTAAATAGATAATCTGTTGAACATTTTGACGTTGTGCAGATTCTGCAAAGCCTTTAGCCATGGCGGATTCAATATCGCCGAAATCTGTTGCCACATTGATTGAATGCAGTAGGTAGTACGCGGTGTGAACGCCAGCAAGTGCACGATCAAGGTCCTGCGAATTACTTGCATTGCCTTCAATAATTTCTACAGAACTTGCCCAGCTTTGGCCTTGAATCTTCTTTGCATCACGAACGAGCACACGAACTTTCTTGCCATCGCCTTGTAAGTCGCGAACTAAGCGTCCACCTACATAACCTGATGCACCAGTTACGAGATAAAGGCGAGGCTGATTCTGCGTATCCATACATGTGAGCCTAGACTTAGAACATGCCTTCTTCTACTCGACCTCGCGTTGTCATTCTCGGAGCCGGGTTCGGTGGGCTTGGTGCAGCGAAAGCGCTAGCCAAAAAGGCTGATGTCACTGTCGTTGACCGCCATAATTTCCAAACTTTCTTACCTCTTCTATATCAGGTATCAACTGCCGGCCTTGCTGCCGACCACGTCGTTCACCCGGTGCGCGGGGCGCTTCGCAAAACCGGAATCAAATTCCGAATGGGTTCACCAATTTCAGTTGATCACAAGAACAAGACAGTCAAACTTGATTCATCTGAAACCCTCGAATTCGATCACTTGATCGTCGCACTCGGTTCAGCAACTGCAGACTTCGGAGTTCCAGGCGTTGTCGAACATGGCCTTGGTATGAAGAGCGTTAATGAGGCAATCACTATTCGCGCAGAAGTTATGCGCCGCTTTGAAGATTTAGCTCGCTTTGAAGATGACACTCGCCTTTCAATTGCAGTCGTTGGCGGCGGACCAACAGGTGTTGAAATGGCTGGGGCTCTTGCAGAGCTAAAGCGCGGACCTCTGAAGAACGATTTAGCACATGCGGCCAACCACATCGATATCTACTTAATTGAAGCAGGTCCGCGCATCCTTCCAATGTTTAGCGAGAAGCTATCTGCCCGCGCAGAATCAGATCTTCATAAGTTGGGTGTCTTCGTTAAGACCAATACGGCTGTGCGCGAAATTCAATCTCGCAAGATCATTCTTAAAGAAGGCGAACCAATTCCAGCTGAAGTAACAATTTGGGCTGCAGGAGTTAAAGGTGAACCAACTGCAGGGCTCTTGAATTTGCCGATCGTCGGGTCACGTATCGATACCGATGAAAACTTAGAAGTAAATCACTACCCAAATATCTGGGCGATCGGCGATATCAACGGCTCAAAGAACGCTGATGGTCGCTTCTATCCAATGGTTGCACCCGTTGCGATGCAGCAAGGTAAGTGGGTTGCAAAGCAGATCTTGCGAAAGGCTGCAGGACAGCCACTTCAGCAATTTAAATATATTGATAAAGGTTCGATGGCAACCATTGGTCGCCACAAAGCGGTTGTCGAAGTCGGTAAATTTAGAATGTCGGGGCCACTTGCTTGGTATGCATGGCTATGGCTTCACTTGTTCTATCTCTTAGGTGGGCGTAACAAGATCGGCACGATTGCTGACTGGACCTGGAACTACCTCACATTCGATCGCGGTAATCGTCACATCATGGATACCCTCTAACAATGCCGCAATACCTAAACGTTGATGGCCATCAGGTCTTTTGCTACGAATGGGAAAATGATGGTGAAGCAGTTCTATTACTTCACGGTGGCTTAAGCCAAACAGCACACTGGGCTGATCAAATTGTTCCATCGCTTGAGGATTATCACGTATATGCATACGACCGTTCTTCACATGGCTTAACTTCCTATCGCGAAGAAAGTATCAACTTCAAATATCAGGTTCGCGAAGCAATTGCTTATCTCGAAACAGTGGTGAAGAAACCTGTGCACATTATTGGATGGAGCGATGGCGGAATCATCGGGCTCTTTCTTGCAATTCAAAGACCTGACCTGGTGAAATCACTGGTCTCTATCGCGGCTAATTTCCACTTCTCTGGCACAGTTCCTGAATTTGAAATGAATCCAATATCTGATGAAGATCGCGCTGAATATGCAGAGTATTCTCCAGATACCCCTGAAACTCTGGATCGCATCCATGCCCATTTCCATGAAATGTGGAAGACCGAACCAGATATTGCTCTCAAAGATATTGAAAAAATTCAGTGCCCTGTACTGGTTATGGCTGGTGACGACGATGTCATTCAACATGAACACACACTTGAACTTTTTAGGGCGCTGCCACTGGGCCAGTTAGCGATTGTTCCCGGGACTTCTCACATCCTGCCTAAGGAGAAGCCGGGGCTAGTGAACTTAATCATTACTGAATTTCTTGAAGATTTAAGTTATCCGATTACCAAAATGCCTATCCGCCGCAAAAACCCAACCGAGTAATTAACCTTCAAAAGGTTCGATGGTTCCTGTCTTCACATCATAAATAGCGCCAGCAACAACAACGCCTTCACGCAACAATGGATAAGAACGAATACGGTTTAAATCGCTTGCGAGCGCACCCTTTTGATCCGTTGTTGTTCGAAATTCCAGACTTGATGTGTTGACGCCATATTGCTCATCAATCAATTTGTGAATTGCAGCTTCTTCACCTTGCGCCATTCGGCAATCGGTATGTGGCATTACCAAAATACGGTTCACGTTAAGAAGATAGGTAGCAAGCACCAGAGTACGTAAGACGTCTTCGGTGACGCGAGCTCCAGCGTTACGAAGAATCTTGGCATCTCCTGAACGCATTCCGACAACTGACAGTGGATTGATACGTGAATCCATGCAGGTGACGATTGCTAAGCCCTTGGCCGCTGAACCTGTGAGTTCGGAGTACTTAAATGACTTCTGGTATTCGGCATTTGCTGCCAGGAGGTCATCGAATGATTCGTGAGGAAAAGAGTTATTAGACATTGTGACTCCTTCCGTAATCGATGGAGTAATACTGGAGCCCCCCATCCGGATTGAACGGATGACCTGCTCATTACAAGTGAGCTGCTCTACCACTGAGCTAGGGAGGCGTACTGCGGGCGTAATTATGGCAGTTATTGGCAGATTGTAAAAATCGGCTTTTTCTATCGGGAAATAGGCATAAATGAGAGGATTGCCGACATGTTGCCTAACTACTGGATGAGCCCTGAGACCAATTCCATCAACCGACTTGGAATGCTTCATATCGAGCATTTCGAAACACTTTCACTCGATGGAACATGGCGCTTTCAGCTACTGCACTCACCAACAGAGAGCGTACGCAAGCGCTGGAGCAAGATTCCTGTTCCTGGTTTGTGGACGATGCAACCAACGAGCGATGTATTTTTCGATAAGCCGATCTACACCAACGTGCAGATGCCATGGGATCAC
>CAZAET010000079.1:0-4854 GCA_964484215.1 uncultured Candidatus Planktophila sp.
GTTGTTGCAGTAAAAGATGGAAAAGCCCGCGTAATTGTGCGCCGAGAAAATGAGGCAGACCTGCTCTCACTTGATGTGAAAGAATAGGTACATGAGCCCTGCAGATAAACCAGTTCGCGTTGGCATGCTCGGCTGCGGCGTCGTCGGAAGCCAAGTGGCCCGCCTGCTCCTTGAAGATACTGCCGAACTCTCAACCCGCGCCGGCGTAAAGATTGAACTAACTCGTATCGCCGTTCGCACAATTAAGGATTACCCAGGTCTCAATCCTGCACTCTTTACAACAGATCCCTTTTCTATTGTGAATGATCCTGAAATTGATTTAATTGTCGAAGTCATGGGCGGTATCGAACCAGCTCGCGAACTTGCCCTTACTGCAATCAATAACCGTAAATCGATTGTTACAGCAAACAAGGCCCTCCTTGCTAGCCACGGCGCTGATTTATTCACTGCGGCATATGCCAAAGGTGAAGATATTTACTACGAGGCATCGGTAGCAGGTGCGATTCCAATTATTCGCCCACTTCGCGACTCACTCGCTGGTGACTTTGTTACTCGCTTGATGGGAATCGTCAATGGAACCACAAATTACATTCTTACCAAGATGCACGACGATAATCGCGAGTTCGCTGATGTACTCAAAGAAGCGCAAGCTCTCGGTTACGCCGAGGCAGACCCAACTGCCGACATTGAAGGATTTGATGCAGCCGCAAAGGCAGCAATTCTCTCTGGTCTTGCCTTCCATACTCGCGTCACTATCGATGATGTTTACCGCGAAGGAATTTCCAAGATCACTCTTGAAGATGTGGCTATTGCAAAGTCAATGGATCACGTCATCAAACTTCTTGCCATCGCCGAGTTAACTCCTGCAGATGAAATCTCTGTGCGCGTGCATCCCGTCATGATTGATAAGAACCACCCACTTGCATCAGTACGCGATGCATTTAATGCAGTTTTCGTAGAAGCTGAATCTGCTGGTCCGCTGATGTTCTACGGCCGTGGTGCAGGTGGACAGCCAACTGCTTCTGCAATCTTGGGCGACGTCGTCGCAGTTTCTCGCCACATTGCGCTTAACTCAATTGGTCAGCGCGAAACTGATTATGCAGATCGCGATATTGCACCGATTGAAACTACAAAGACTAAGTTCCTTATTCGCCTTGAAGTAGAAGATAAATCAGGTGTTTTGGCTGCGATTGCGAAGGTTTTTGCTGATCAAGGCGTATCAATTCAGACCGTCGATCAGAACGGCCGCAACGACGATGCCGAACTCATCATCGTTACTCACCGAGCAACCGAAGGCGAACTCAAGGCAACAGTTGAAGCGCTCAAGAAGATGTCGATGGTCACCAAGATTTCAAGCGTCATCCGTGTAGAAGGAGCTATCTCGTAATGGGAATCTTTACAAAGAAGTCAGGCGCACATCAGTGGCGCGGTGTAATCGAGGAATATCGCGATCGCCTTCCTGTCTCTTCAAAGACTCCTGTTGTAACTCTGCGCGAAGGTGGAACTCCACTTATCTATGCATGCGTTCTTTCTGAACTTCTCGGCAACAATGTCTGGGTAAAGTTTGAAGGAATTAACCCAACAGGCTCATTTAAAGATCGCGGCATGACCATGGCTATTTCAAAAGCTGCCGAAGATGGTGCGAAGGCTGTCATCTGTGCATCCACAGGAAATACATCAGCTGCAGCTGCGGCGTATGCGGTCAAGGCTGGAATGATTCCTGCAGTCCTAATCCCTGAAGGCAAGATTGCAATGGGAAAGCTTGCGCAAGCCGTTGTACATGGTGCAAAACTTCTGCAGGTCGATGGAAACTTCGATGACTGCTTAGTTCTTGCTCGCGATCTTTCTGAGCACTATCCCGTTTCACTCGTTAACTCAGTTAACCCATATCGCATCGAAGGTCAAAAGACTGCAGCGTTTGAAGTTGTCGACATGCTCGGCGATGCGCCAGATATTCACACATTGCCAGTTGGAAATGCAGGAAATATCACTGCATATTGGAAGGGCTACAACGAATATCGCAACGACAAGATTTCAAAGAAGTTGCCACAGATGTGGGGATTCCAAGCTGCAGGCGCTGCTCCACTTGTTACAGGTAAGCCAGTTGCCAAGCCAGAAACAATTGCAACTGCAATCCGCATCGGAAACCCAGCTTCTTGGGATCAAGCAATTGCTGCTCGCGAAGAATCAGGCGGATTGATTGATTCAGTTACTGATGAAGAAATTCTTGCGGCCTATCACTTGCTCGCTTCTAAAGAAGGAATCTTCTGCGAGCCATCATCAGCTGCTGGCCTTGCAGGTCTCATTAAATATAAGAACGCTGGAAAGCTTCCAAAAGATAAGACAATTGTTATTACATGCACAGGAAATGGCCTTAAAGATATTCCGTGGGCACTTGAAGGTGCCGCAGATCCTGTTGTCGTTCCTGTTAACGCAGATGCAGCAGCTAAAGCTCTTGGCTTAGTGAAGAACTAAGGAAAGAATTGCGCCATGGCAAAGCCAACATTTAAAGCTAATCCGATTCAGGTACAGGTTCCTGCAACCTCTGCCAATTTAGGACCGGGCTTTGATTCATTCGGTTTAGCTTTTGGTATGTATGACCGCTACGTCGCGCAGATACTTGATGAAGGTGGTCTCGATATAGATGTCACCGGCGAAGGCGCCGATGAAGTTCCTCGTACAGATAAGAACTTGCTTGTTAAGGCGATGTATAAAGGTTTTGATTTCTTAGGTGGAAAACCAAAAGGTGTAGCAGTACGCGCACTTAACGTGATTCCACATGGTCGTGGACTTGGTTCATCTGCTTCAGCAATTATCGGTGGGCTCGTTCTAGCTCGCTCTTTGGTGCTTACTGGTACAGACAAGATGAGCGATGAAGCGCTTCTCAATCTTGCAAATGAAATGGAAGGCCACCCCGATAACGTGGCTGCCGCACTTTATGGTGGAGCAACAGTTGCTTGGCAAGATCTTGTTAAAGGCAAGGCAGTTGCACATGCAGTTCATCTACCTGTTGATCCGCGTATCAAGGTAATGGCATTTATTCCTGCAACACCGCTGGCCACAAAGAAGGCACGCACAATGTTGCCTGAGACAATTCCTTTTGCAGATGCGCTTCGAAATTCATCGAATGCTGCATTACTTACACAAGCGCTCACTATTCGCCCAGATCTACTTTTCACAGCGACTGAAGATTTCTTGCATCAGTCATATCGCCAGGAAGCGATGCCAGCTTCTTTTGCGCTCATGACAAAGCTTCGCGCAGCAGGAATTGCTGCATTTATCTCAGGTGCAGGACCAACTGTGCTTGCACTCCACACCGAGGGCGATGAAGAGAGCATTCAACTTTCACGTGCCGGTGGAGCGAAATTTGAGGGTAAATCGCTCGAAATTGCTAGCCGCGGAGCCACCCTGCTATAGTTTTGCCATCAGTTCGAACCCAGTAAGTAAGGGTGAAAATTAAGAATTGATAATCACAGTAGTAAAAATCAAAAAGTAAAACCCCTGATTAATAAACCCAGGGCTTAACTCATACGTTTAGCCCCAAAGTGAAAAGAAATACATGACAACAACAGAACCAGTTCGTTCTAGCAGCCCAGAACTTTCAAGCATGACCCTTCCTAAGTTAAAGGAAGTTGCGTCACAGCTCGGTATCGAGGGTGCAGCGAAGCTCAAGAAGGATGATCTCGTTACAGCAATTGCAGATCTCCAGGCAGCAAACCGCGAAGCAGCGAAGGCAGAGCGCGAAGCGCGCCGCGAAGCTCGCAATGCCAAGAAGAACAACCGCGATAACAACGCAAAGAATTCAGATGACTCTTCAGATGAAGATGGCGACGATGATTCATCAGATAACACACCTTCTAATAACGAACGTGGAAACGATCGCGAAGAACGTGGTGGCCGTAATCGCCGCGATCGCAACCGTGGACGCGATCGCAACCGCGACCGTGGCAACCGCGAAGAGCGCGAGCCAGTAATCGGCGAAGATGATGTCTTGGTACCAGTCGGTGGCCTCGTCGACATCATGGATAACTACTCATTTATTCGTACAGGCGGATACCTTCCAGGTCCTAACGATGTCTACGTTTCACAAGGACAGGTACGTAAGTACGGTCTTCGTAAGGGAGATGTTGTAACGGGTCAGGTTCGCCAGCTCCGTGAAGGCGAAACTCGTCAGAAGTACAACCCACTTATTACTCTCGAGACAATCAACGGATTGCCATATGAAGAAGCACGTGGCCGCGTTGAATTCGGAAAGCTTGTTCCTCTCTATCCTCAAGAGCGTCTTCGCCTTGAGACAGAGCCAAACATTCTTACAACTCGCGTCATCGACTTGATTGCACCAATTGGTAAGGGCCAGCGCGGACTTATCGTTTCGCCTCCAAAGGCCGGTAAGACCATGGTCTTGCAATCAATTGCAAACGCAATCACAACAAACAATCCTGAGTGTCACTTGATGGTTGTTCTCGTTGATGAGCGCCCTGAAGAAGTTACAGATATGCAGCGCAGCGTTAAGGGTGAAGTTATTGCTTCTACCTTCGACCGTCCTGCAGATGACCACACAACAATCGCTGAGCTTGCTATCGAGCGCGCAAAGCGCCTCGTTGAAATGGGCCACGATGTCGTTGTTCTTCTCGACTCAATCACTCGTTTGGGCCGTGCCTACAACATCGCAGCACCAGCATCAGGCCGCATTCTTTCTGGTGGTGTTGATTCAGCAGCTCTCTATCCACCAAAGAAGTTCTTCGGTGCAGCTCGTAATATTGAAGATGGTGGATCACTCACCATTCTTGCAACTGCGCTTGTTGATACCGGATCTCGTATGGATGAAGTTATCTTCGAAGAGTTCAAGGGCAC
>CAZAET010000080.1:0-4852 GCA_964484215.1 uncultured Candidatus Planktophila sp.
TGGTCTCTTCATCTGTATCGACGAGGCCAAGGAAGCCCATCATTTTATTGAGTGCTGACATATGGCTAGGTTACTAGCGCGCTGAGCGAGAGCCGAGGATTGAGCTACCTACGCGAATATGTGTCGCACCGCAGTCGATGGCAATTTCAAAGTCACCTGACATTCCAGCAGAGAGGGAGTTTGCTTCTGGATATTTGCTAATAAACCTTTTATGAATCGCTGCAATTTCAGTAAAGGCAGTTCGGGGGTCTGCAGCAACTGGTGGCACGCACATCAACCCGATGAGGCGAAGATTGGCAGACGCCAGTGCGATATCTGCAAGGGCTGGCAGCTCGGATTCAACGGCTCCCCCACGTGCAGGGTCGCCATCGAGTGAAAGTTGAAGGAAGATATCGAGAGTCTTAGAGGCGGCATTGGCTAACTTGGAAATATGGCTGGCGTTATCGAGTGAATGAACGACATCGGCCCACGTTGCAATATCTCGCAACTTTCGACTCTGGATTTCGCCTTGGTAATGCCATCTGCCTTCAACAGTTGCAGACTTTTCTAAACCTTCTTCATTACGGTTCTCACCGAAATCCCTGACCCCGAGGTCATGCAGAATCTGAACATCAGAAACCGGATAGGTCTTGGTTACGACAATTAGCGTGACATCGGGGTTCTTAATCCGCGCCTTTACGGCTTCGAGATTGGTAGCTAATTCATCGTGGCGGTTCATAACGTGATGATCCCTGCTTGGCGCCCAGTTACTCCGTCGCGACGATATGAGAAGAGATCTGCGTTCTCATGCGTGCACCTGAATTCTTCAACAATTGATATTCCCGCGCCAGCGAGGACAACGCACAGAGCTGCGGGAAGATCGAGCGCAGGCGTTCCGTGTGCAGTCTTCGCACGCGCTGCCGGATGTAGAGCTACAACTTCGTCATGAATCTCTTGTGAAACTTCATAACAAGTACCACAAATAGACGGTCCGATGATTGCGGTGATCTCTGCAGCTCCCATATCGCGCATGACTTCTATGGCAGCAAGTGCAACGCCATTAATGAGTCCCTTGCGACCCACATGCACGGCTGCAACGGAATGATCTGAATGAAGCAGCAATGGAATGCAATCAGCCACTTGCACAGCAAGTGATAGACCAGGAATTCCAGTAACTAAGGCATCGGCAGTGGGATCTTCATCCGTTACCTCTTCGATAATCGCAACGCGATTGCCGTGCACCTGCGACATGTATTGAATGGGGCCAATCTCTTTTGCTAAGAGAGCCCTATTTTCCAAAACTGTTTCGAAATCATCGGTTACATGAGTGCCCAGGTTAAGAGATGCAAAAGCACCGGCGCTTGCGCCACCGGTGCGATTGGTAAAGCGATACTTCATACGAAGTGCGTTCGTGGATTACTTCATGAAATCTGGAACATCAATTTCATCTTCAGAGACGAGCTCTTCAAATGTGATGCGCTTGCGAGGTGAAGAATCCAAATCGAGTGCCACAGAGAGTGGATCGTTTGAAGGGATTGGATCAGCTACGCCACCAAGAGTTGTTGCATTGATGACAGGCATTTCGACCTTCTTTGGTTCTCCACCAGCAAATCCTGCAGCGATAACAGTGATACGAACTTCATCGCCAAGAGCGTCATCGATAGTTGTACCGAAGATAATGCGTGCATCTGGGTGAGCAGCTGCCTGAACGAGCTCGCATGCTTCGTTAATTTCGAAGAGGCCAAGATCAGAACCGCCGGCAACTGAGAGAAGTACTCCCATTGCTCCATCGATTGATGCCTCAAGAAGTGGGCTTGAGATAGCAAGTTCAGCTGCACGAGATGCGCGGTTATCTCCGCGGGCAGAGCCAATACCCATAAGGGCAGAACCTGCATCTGTCATCACAGTCTTCACATCTGCAAAGTCAAGGTTGATGAGTCCTGGCTGAGTAATGATCTCGGTAATTCCTTGAACACCTGAAAGTAGAACTTGATCAGCGCTCTTAAAGGCGTCCACTGCAGTAATTGAACGATCTGAAATCGCAAGAAGGCGATCGTTAGGAATAACAATAAGAGTGTCTACTTGTTCACGAAGAAGTTCAATTCCTTCTTCTGCTTGACGTGAACGGATCTTTCCTTCAAATGAGAATGGCTTAGTAACTACACCGATTGTTAGTGCACCGAGATCGCGTGCAATCTTTGCAACGATTGGGGCTCCACCAGTTCCGGTTCCGCCACCTTCTCCTGCAGTTACAAAAACCATATCTGCGCCGCGAAGAATTTCTTCAATTTCTTCTGTGTGATCAATTGCAGCTTGACGTCCTTTTTCAGGAGCTGCACCTGCACCGAGACCCTTTGTAGATGCGCGGCCAATATCTAGTTTCACATCTGCATCACTCATTAATAAGTGCTGTGCATCTGTGTTGATTGCGATGAACTCAACGCCCTTTAATCCAACATCAATCATGCGATTGATTGCGTTTACTCCGCCGCCGCCGATACCGACAACTTTGATGACAGCTAAGTAATTCTGTGGTGCAGCCACGTGAGTCCCCCTTTAGAACTGTAAACCTCTACTTGAGAATTACATTTCTACTCTCTTTGATGGCGGCAACGTATGGCGTATGAAGGTAGTAATCAAAGACCGCCACGAACTATTTTCTCAACTACAACTTGAGTGAATTGTTATTACTTAACGATCGGTGCATGTGGTGCACTCACATCAATTCGACGAACTTTCTTATTCTCCTCAAGTGCAAGAAGTGCGCTAATAACCTCTATTTTCAAGGCTGTCTCTTCATTCGCGCCCCACAAGATTTGAACGTTGCGACCATCGACATCTACAAAGAGTGCAAAGTTGGAGCTGTTGCGGGCAGTAAGAGATATGACTGTTCTTTGGAACTCTTTTGGAAGGCCTTGGAAGACTTTGATTGCAGCAAGGCCAAGAGCCGGAGTCTTGGCCGATACTCGAGGTAGATCTGCTGTCGTAAATCCAGGCAAAGTGAAGATGGTGCCAGATGCATCAATAGTTGAGCCATTGAATATCGCTGTAGGTGTTCGAGGTTTTACAGCTATCTCTACTTCTCCATCTAGCCAGTTGCGAGTTACATGCGCTGACTCAATCCACTTGAGGTGAAGTAACCGCTTCTCAATCGCTTGAGGTTCGACTCTGGCTAATTTTTCACCAGTCACAATCGCTGAAATTTTTGTAATTGCGGTTTTTGATTCAGGTGTTGGTGAACCAGTCACTGCAATCGATGAAACAGTAAAGATTGAAGACCAAGCCAACAGATAGATAAGTGCCCCGAATAGAGCTGCGGCAATGACGGCAGCTAATGGAATTTTCGAGACTTTACGCAAAGCGGCGCTGCAGCCCTTCAGCGATGATTGGAGCAAGTGAATTCACATCTCCTGCTCCAAGTGTAATGATTACATCTCCGGGCTTTGCCATTTCAATTACTCGTTCTGAAGCTGAAGCAAAGTTAGGGATGAAATGTCCGCGGTTCATCTTTTCGGCGATGAGAGATGATGAAACCCCATGTATAGGTTTCTCGCTCGCTGCATAGATTTCGAGCAAAGTGACATCGTCTGCAAGGTCTAACGACACAGCGAAGTCATCTAGGAATGCTTGTGTGCGCGAATAACGATGTGGTTGGAAAATTACTAGGACGCGACCATCGCCTGCATAACGACGTGCTGCCTGTAGCGTCACTGTAATTTCAGTGGGGTGGTGACCGTAGTCATCAATAATTCTGATGCCATGTTCTGTAGCTTTCAATTCAAATCGACGCCCTGCTCCGCGGAAGTTATGAAGCCCCTCAAGCAATTGGTGAATAGGCATATCGAGAGTCAGCCCCATCGCAAGGCAAGACGCTGCATTAAGTAGGTTGTGGTGACCCGGAACCTGAAGTTCGAGATGACCTACTGCTCTACCTCTCCACATCACACGAGCCGAAGATCCCATCGCTTTCAATTCAATCTGATCGATGCGCAGGTCCGCACTCTCTGATTCTCCATAAGAAATAGGTCTGCACGCTAGAGCTGAAGTTCCAAGCCGCGTTGCTCCCGCATCATCTGCGCAATAGATAAGAAATCCTTGCGGTGAAATTGTGGCTGCAAAATTCTCGAATACCTCTGTGACGGCTTCGGGAGTATGGAAGAAGTCGACATGGTCATGTTCAATATTTGTAACGATTGCTGCATGTGGTCGGTACTCAACGAATGAACCATCTGATTCATCTGCTTCGGCGACGAAGAAATCACCAGTTCCACGATGTGCATTAGAACCTGATGCGGTAAGAGTGCCACCTATTGCGAATGATGGATCGACCCCGCATGCCTGAAGGGCGACCGTGAGCATTGAAGAAGTCGTTGTCTTGCCGTGTGTGCCAGCAACGGCGATGCTCTTACTTCCGGACATCAGCGCTGCAAGTGCCTGTGCGCGAGTCAAGATTGGAATTGAGCGTTCGACTGCATATGCCATCTCGGGATTTGATGCCGAGATGGCAGTGGAGTAAATGACTACATCTGCGCCTTGAACGTGCGCTGCTTCGTGAGCAGTGAAGACATTTGCACCCAGTGCGCGAAGCGCTGTGAGAACGGAAGAATCTTTTGCATCTGAGCCAGAAACTGCAATTCCATCGGAGAGTGCGATACGCGCCAGGCCGCTCATTCCAGAACCACCGATGCCGATGAAGTGAATCTTCTTGCCCTTGAGCGAATTCACTACTTACCTCCGTGCAGCGCGTGTTCCATCAGTGAGACCATCTTAGATGCAGCGTTGATATCGATATCTGAACCTGCGATGGGCGCGGTGGAGCTTTGAGTAAGAAGACGCTTGATATTTGAGGTGAGCCAAGAAGCTGTGAACTCTT